>CAYFTY010000891.1:0-2403 GCA_964346045.1 uncultured Bradymonadales bacterium
CGTAAAAGGCGTCGGCTCGTCGAGTTTCTCACCATTCAGTTCGATCGTGGCCCCGGGCGGGTCACTTTTGACGAGCAACTCGATAGTCTTCTTCACCGGTTCGAGTTCTTCGTTGAGTCGATACTCCGAATCCGAGTCGATCTCCTGAGACGTCTTGAAGGTGGTAAAACCGTCGCGTTTCAGCTCGATGGTCGTGGGCCCGGGCGAAAGTTCGGTCTCGAAAGGAGTGTCCCCATCGTGAACTTTGGTCCCGTTGATCCAGACCTCGACTGATTTCGGATCGGTCTCGACCAGGAGAGGCGCCTTGCTCATCATGTTATTCATGATCACGAAGCCGACCCCAAAAATGAGGGCGGATACGACCGCGATGATAAGAAGTGAGCGTCCTTTATTTCTGGTTTTTTGCGGTACCGCCTTCACCGGTCCGGTCGTGCGCACCGGGCCTCGATCGTCGACTGCCGACAACTGCGCCGTCGGCTGCTTCGACCGTCGAGGCCGAGGCTCGGGCATCTCGTCGTCGAATGAGAAGCCCTCGTTTTCCCATCGGTCGTATTCCACGGTCGGCAATTCGTCGGTCGACCCGGATTCGGCGGCATCGCCCGCATAGACGATATCGGCTTCGTCGAGCTCCTCGGCTTCTTCGGGCCGGTCGAAGATCTGGGTCTCCATCTCTTCTTCGCCCCATTCGAGCGCAGCCGGTCCATCCGGCTTCTGTGGCGCTTCGAGCCCTGGTGTGACCTGGCCGTCGAGGGGTTGCAGATTCAAGCTGCGATAGTA
The DNA here is from genome assembly GCA_964346045.1 of uncultured Bradymonadales bacterium. Lineage (GTDB taxonomy): Bacteria > Myxococcota_A > Bradymonadia > Bradymonadales > Bradymonadaceae > CAYFTY01. Next base: position 778 of record CAYFTY010000891.1, read on the forward strand.
TTCGAGCTTTTTATTTTCGAATTCGATATCGGCGTTGAACGCCTCCTTCATGTAACCGCCGAGGTCCTTATTCGTGAAATAGTACCCCTGGTTGCGCATGAAGCGTTCGATCGCTTCTGCAAATTCAGCCGATGTCTGGAAGCGGTCGTCTGGCGATTTGGCCAACGCTTTGAGGACGATGTCCTCGAGCTCTTTCGGAATATGCGGGTTGTAGAGCGAGGGCGGGCTCATCTCGACTTTGCGGATCTTCTCGAGCGTGTCGAAGTCGCTCTCGCCCAGAAAGAGTCGTTCGAGGGTCAGAAGCTCGTAGAGGACGATGCCGAGACTGAAGATATCGCTACGATTGTCCACGTGCAGACCACGCACCTGCTCGGGGCTCATGTAGCTGAACTTGCCCTTGAGGATGCCGACCTGCGTCTGGCTGGTCTTTCCCTGCGCCTTCGCGATGCCGAAGTCGATGATCTTGACCTCGCCCTCGTACGAGAGAAGCACGTTCTGCGGCGAGACGTCGCGGTGCACGATGTTGAGATCGCGACCCTGGGCGTCTTTTTTGTGGTGTGCATGCGAGAGGCCTTCGCAGACCTTCATGATAATGTAGCAGACGCGCGGGATGCTTACCTTCTCACCCAGGCGCCGCGCCCGCTCGAAGATCGTCTTCAGGTCTTTTCCCCCGATATATTCGAGGGCGATGAAGTACGAATCCTCGACTTTCCCGAGGTCGAAAATCTGCGCGATATTGGGGTGATTCAGCTGACCGGCGATCTTTGCTTCATCGATAAACATATTGATGAAGGCTTCGTCTTCGGCGATCGAAGAGAGGATCTTCTTGACGGCGAGCAGACGCTCAAACCCTTCGACGCCGAATGCTTTGGCCTTGTACACCTCGGCCATGCCCCCGACGTTGATGCGTTCGAGAAGATAGTATTTTCCGAAGGGTATCGGATTTGGCAGAATGCCCGGTTCGCTCATCGAAATCTTGCCCAGCTTCGCCAGTTGCGACCGATATCGACGATACCGGCTCCGCTCGTGACGTGTTCAAACCCGTCGCCCGGGTCGAATGTCTATAACCCATCCATTCACGCAGACAATCCCTGACTTTTAGCCCGGGGTGACTTCGCTCTTTCAGCGAGCCTTGCGCAAGTCCGCATGAATGGCGTGAATCGTAGAAAATCAGGGCGCGAATTGTCAACCACGCACACGCGCGAACAAGAAGTGTCGCCGCCGGTTTCGTCGTCGACCAACACGACGTCACTCGCGGGGGTCATGTCCAACGTTTCCGGCTGCTTTTTCTGGCGCCCATATTCCTCAGGGAATCGAGACATTAGGTCAGTCGACCATCATTTGCGTTCTGCGCACCGAGGACCCGACGCAATCCTCGACTTCACGGATCAGCTCGGGGCCACTACGATGGAGCAGCCTCCTGCCTGCGTTCCTATGTCTGACCCAAACCGACGCGACTTCGAAACTCATTTCAAGACGCTGGCCCTCGACGACGCGACGTTGAAAGCCAGAGGCGAAGAGACGATTGTCCCGGACGACGGGCGAGGGGCAGACATCGCAACGGTCGATTCGTTGCCACGCCTGCATTTCGACGATGAAGCGCCGGCTGAAACAAGTCCCGATTTC
>CAYFTY010000892.1:0-2401 GCA_964346045.1 uncultured Bradymonadales bacterium
CGTGCTCGTGCGAAAAGCGCGAAATGCCGAGCCGCCCGAAACTCTCGAGACCGATCCGCTGATCTATCAGGGGGGTTCGGGCACGTTTCTGGGGCCGCGAGAGGACATCCCCCTCGTAGATTTCGACTGGGGACTCGATTTCGAAGCCGAAGTTGCTGTCGTACTCGGAGATACGCCTCAGGGCGTGACGCCCGAGGAAGCGCTCGACTATGTTCGACTCATTGCGATCGTCAACGACATCACGCTGCGAAATTTGATTCCGACCGAGCTTGCCAAGAGCTTTGGTTTCTTCCAGTCCAAGCCATCGAGCGCGTTCTCGCCATTTGCCGTCACCCCGGACGAGCTGGGGGACGCATGGCAGGACGGCCGAGTTCATCTGCCGCTCAAGAGCCACTACAACGGCGAATTATTTGGTGACCCCGAGGCAGGTCCTGAGATGCACTTCTCGTTCAAGGATCTCATCGCGCACATTGCCAAGACGCGGCCGTTCACGGCGGGAACGGTTCTGGGAAGCGGTACGGTATCCAATGAGGACCGCTCGCGCGGCTCGTCTTGCCTGGCCGAGAAGCGCATGCTCGAAAAGATCGACACCGGTGAGTTCAAGACTCCATTCATGAAGGTCGGAGACACCGTGAAGATCGAGATGCATGACAAAGCCGGCAACAACATCTTCGGCTCGATTGAACAGAAAGTGGTCGACGCATGAAACTCTATTCTTACTGGCGAAGTTCCTCGAGCTGGCGAGTGCGGATCGCGCTCGCGCTCAAGGGGCTCGGCTATGAGTATGTGCCAGTTCATCTGCTCGAAGATGGTGGACAGCAGCATGCCGAAGATTTCGTCGAGAAGAACCCGGCGCATCAGATCCCGGTACTCGAACTCGAAATCGACGGTCTGACCTGTCATATCGGTCAGTCGATGGCCATTCTCGATTTTCTGGAGCAGACGCATCCAGAGCCCGCTCTGCTGCCCGGAAATCCGTTCTTGCGGTCTCGGGCATTTCAACTGGCCGAGCTGGTGAATTCTGGCATCCAGCCGATCCAGAACCTCTCGGTGATCCAGGAGCTTCGCCGGCTCGACGTCGATGCTCGCGCGTGGTGTCACGACGCGATTCTCTCGGGGCTCGAGGCCTACGAAGCGCTGTCGAAAGACGTATCAGGCACATTCAGCGTAGGCGATGCACCTAGCTGGGCGGATGCGTGCCTGATACCGCAGATGTACAACGCGCGCCGATTCGAAGTCGATATGTCTCACCTCGAAGGCATCCTTGCCATCGAGCAAGCGGCTTTCGGTCTCGAGGCATTTCAGGTCTCGCATCCCGATCAGCAGCCCGACGCTCAATGAGTCCGCGAAAGATCTTCATCAGGCACTTCGACGATCTATCGAAGCGCGAGCTTTACGACATCCTGTGGCTGCGGGATGTCGTTTTTGTCGTCGGGCAGAAAATCACGGCCGTCTCTGAGGTCGACGGGCTCGATCCCGACTGTCAGCACGCGATGCTCTTCGATGGTGCCGAACTCATCGGAACGGCCAGGATCTTCGCCGATGAAGATCCGATCATCGTCGGTCGGGTCGCAATCCATCCCGAACGGCAGGGCGAGGGGCTTGGCACCGAGCTGATGCAAGCGGTCCAGTCGCATATCGATCTGAATCTCGAGAAGAACGCCGAGCTTCATGCTCAGGCACATCTCGAGGCCTGGTACAGTCGGCTGGGTTGGGAGCGATTTGGAGGTAAATTCGTCGAAGCCGAGATTCCGCACGTGATGATGCGGTGGAGGGCCGGTGGCTCGCCATAGATCAGCGTGCCTCGAGTAGAGATTTCGCGACCTCGCGGACCTCAGACTGAGGGTGGTTCGTCGCCAATTCCTCGACGAGCCGCAGCGCATCTACATCACCGTACTCATAGAGCGCGATGGTTGCCGTGTCGGCGTGGTACGAGTCTGCGCGTGCTTCCTTCTCGACATCCCGGCGGAAGCGATCGATGCCGAGTTTCCCGGCGAGCTCGAGCGCGTAGCCCCGCGCGTCTTTGCGGCGTCCCGCGAGCACTTTTTCGAAATGGCTTTCCCCCGCCTCATGTCCGAGTCGAATGAGCGCAGCTGCTGCATCGACCTTCAGAATCGGGTGGACGAACCATCCCTTGACGATCTTCAAGAGTGGACGTTCTGCGGCAGCGATGCCGAGATCGGCCAGAGCCCTCGCCGCGGCAGCAAGTGTCTCTTCGTCATCGAGTTTCTCGATGAGTCTTCCCGTGACCGCTGATTTTGCATCGAGTGGAATATCGACACCAAGACGCGAAAGTTCGGCGAGTGAAAGGGCGGCCTGAAACTCGTCATTGCCCGATAGTCTCCCGCGGGCCGAATTCACTCGTTCGGTGAGGTCTTCGTAGCCTTCGAAGGCCGCAATC
>CAYFTY010000893.1:0-2397 GCA_964346045.1 uncultured Bradymonadales bacterium
CGACTTCGATCGCTGGAGGGCCGAATGCGTCGCAGCCGCTGTTCGCGAACGCGAGTGTCGAAAAGAGGACCAGCGTGAAGAGGCGGATCACGTTATTCGGTGAAATCGTAGACTTCGATTTCGCCGTCGCTCAATGCGGTCACCAGCTGCGTGATGCGAATCATCAGGTCGCGCAAGACAGGGAATTTGTCCATGTCGTCTGACCAGAATTGCATACTGTTGGCGGTACCCTTGACCTGGTCGGAGACGCGAATGTGGACATTCGTTTCGTCTTCCTCGCGCTTTCGCCGCTTCGGCGAAGCTCTCCAGAAGGGATACTGGTCGAAGAGACCGTAGACACGGCGCATGTCGTCCTCGGTCAGCTGGTAGCTGTACATGTCCGTCTCATCGTCGATGCGCCAGCTCACCAATGCCCAGCCAGATCCACTGATCTGCAGGGTAATGATTCCCTTCTCATCATACCGCGCTCCTATCTGGCAGAAGATGTGAAGGCCGGCCGTCGTCTTTTCATCGTCGAGTACGGCCCTGACGCGCCGCTCGAGCAGCTCGATCGGGTCTGACACCTAAGAACCTCGGGTGGGAGACATGTCGTCGACTCGTCTTCTTATATTCGCGCGCCGGATCTGGCGTCAAGCACCAAGTGGCAAGCGCGCCTTCCGTTTTTCTCTCTGCTGGCGTCCGGTGAGCCTCAAAAGCCGCGGCCCGGGCGCCGATGACGCCTCTTCTTGACGTCAGTCGAAGCGCAAAGGTATCTAATCACGCTGCGCGTCGGCCATTCGGCGTCGACGCTGCCCTATTGCTGTGTAGAACCTCATGTCCCGGCAAGAATCTTCCGAAACCGACGAGAAAGAGACGCAAGACCGCCCGTCGGTTTTCGACCTCGCTCGTTTCGAATCCGAAAACGTCGTGTGGTGGTGCGATCGCGCACTGCTTACGCTCATCGCGGCTGCTGTACTTCTCCCCTTCCTCGGCAGCTTTGGTCTCTGGGATCCCTGGGAGACGCATTACGGCGAGGTCGGTCGACAGATCACCGAGCGCAGTGACTGGATCAGTACCTGGTGGGGAGCGCACTGGCGCGACGCAGGCGGAAGCCAGGAGGGAGCCTACTTCTTTTCCAAGCCCATCCTCTTGATGTGGATGATGGCGATGGGCATGGAAGTCTTCGGGATCAGCGAGTTTGGCGTGCGAATCGGCGTGGCGCTCGTGGGGATCCTCGGTGTGGTGCTCGCCTACTCATTTGGTGCGAACGTCTTTCGCCGCCGCGTGGGCTGGCTGATGGGGTTTTTGACCCTCACGTCTCCATTCTGGTTTTTTTTGAGTCGCCAGGCCCAGACCGACATGCCATTTGTCGGATTGATGACCGTCGGGCTCTGCTTCTTCATGATGGGAATGTTCGGGCGCGATCGAAATCGCCGCACGGACCTTTTTTCCTACGCACTGACCTTTGGCTGGATCGGAATCGTGACGATTCCGCAGATCACCCTGGTTCTGACGGGGTTGTCACGGTGGCGCGGTGCGAATAATTCGGTCATGAGCGCGCTCACGACGCCGCCGACACTCGGCGTGGCGATTGCGGGTGGGCTGCTCGTGGTTGGGCTGATCATTCTGGTTCGCGGCCTATGGATCGGTCGAGAGCAGACTGACGAGTCGTCGCGTCGGCGATTCAAACATGGACTCGCCTCCCTCGCGATCGTGTGGGTTCCACTGGTGATTCTTCTGATCGCGATTCTGATTACGTCAGGTCGAGTCGAGAAAGACCTCAACGGCTGGTTCGTATGGGGCGGAACGCAGGCCTCTCTCTACGCCACGATGCTGGGTCTCGCCATCTATCTGACCGTAGCTCGGCCAGAGCTCGACCGAAGGCGGCTCTACCTCTTCGGGTTCTACGTCTTCATCGGCCTCGCGACCCTGGCCAAGGGTCTCCTGGGGTTCATGCTGCCGGGCTGCATCATCCTCTTCTATCTGATTTTGACGAGAGAGTGGGCGCAGCTCACCAAGATGGAGCTACTCCGCGGGATACCCATCTTCATCGCGGTGACCTTTCCGTGGTATGCGGCGATGCTAATTCGCCATACCAATGGGTTCTGGAATCGTTTCTTTGTCCACGACCACTTCAAACGATTGGCGTCGGGTGTCCATCAGCTCGATACGGGCAGTTTCGAGCACTTCATCAAATGGCTCGCCTACGGACTCTTCCCCTGGTCGGCATTCGTGCCCGCAGCACTGGGGCGACTGGCTTCGACCGACGCGCTGCGTCGAGGAGACGACCAGGCTCGCGCCACCCTCATGTTGGTCCTCTGGGCCGCGATCGCCTTCACGCTCTTCACCCTCTCGAGTACGAAGTTCCATCATTATATTTTCCCGGCGGCACCTCCGCTGATCTTTCTGGTCGCGCTC
>CAYFTY010000894.1:0-2396 GCA_964346045.1 uncultured Bradymonadales bacterium
ACCAAACCGGTCAAACTCGAGGCCAATGAGGAGTATCGGCGCTTTTATCCGAGCCAGGCCGTATCGGGCGAGCGCCTCGAAGCCCGGGTTCGCCTCAAGACGGCTGACGCCAGGGACGTGTTCCCACTCGATGATCGAGCCTACGCGCTCTTGCCGGCGACGCGTCGAACCCGCGTGCAGGTCGTCACCGAGGGGAATCTCTACCTCGAAGGCCCCTTGCTGCTCAACGCAAACCTGAATGTCGAGCGGGTGAGCCCCGGCTCATACGAGCCTGAAAGCGCCGATTTCGACGTCACGATCTTCGATCGATACGTGCCCGAGAATCTGCCCGAACGCGGCAATTTCCTCTTCTTCAGTCCGATGGGTGAAAACGCTCCGTGGGAAATCCGCGGCGCTGTCGAGGACCCCATTATCACCCGCGTCAAGCGTTCGCATCCCCTGATGCGCTGGATCACACTCAAGGATGTGAATATCGGCGTGGCTGCAAAATGGAAGCTCGAAACCGGCGACGACGTGGTCGCCTCTTCGGCGCTGGGAACCCCCATGTTGGTGACCCGCGATGATGGGCCTCGTCGGATCGTGGGGCTCTCATTCGATCTTCGTAATAGTGACTTCCCGTTGCGAGTCGCCTTCCCGGTCTTTCTGATCAACGTCGTCGATTATTTTTCGATGGACGACGAGAGCCTGGTCGAGACCTATACGACCGGTGAAACGTGGTCGGTTCCGGTGGATACGTCGGCGCAAGAAGTCGAGGTGACGCGGCCCGACGGGACGAGTTTCTCGGCACCGGTCTACGATGCTCGGGCCGTGATCTACGGCGAGGAGACTGGCTTCTATGAACTCGAGGCGGCCGACCTTTCGAAAGTGGTCGCCGGCAATCTCTCGAACCCTACGGAGTCGAAGATTGCTCCCGCCGAAATTCGAGTAGGCGAAAAAGAGGTATCGACAGACACGGATGCTCTCGTTTTCGACCGACACGAATTGTGGATCTGGGCGCTTTTGCTCGCTGCGCTCCTCCTGCTTATCGAATGGGCTACATACCATCGAAGGGTGACTGTCTGATGGCGACTTCGAAGACAAAGGACGCGCTTTTCTGGGGTGGGCTTGCGAGTGCCTGGCTCGCGCTGGGCTACGCATTCTACGCGTTGGTCATCGAGCCGGGGGCTGACGTCATCGCCTTTACGCTCGGCGACCGTAACGGCGAGATTTTGGCGCCCCTCTTTTTCGCCGGTGTTCTTCTCTTACCGCTGCTCGTGCTGGTTCACCGCTACACGCTCAGTGATCTGCCCGGCTACCAGAAGATTCTCAGCATCGTGCTGCGCTCGCTGGTTCTGGTCGCGCTCGTGGCGGCTTTGATTCAGATCGTGCTCACCTCGTTCGAATCGCGCATTTCAACGATCTTCGTCGTCGATACCTCAGCATCGATCCCGGATTCGATGCTCGAAGACGCGCAGGCCTACATCAACGAGGCGATGGAGGCGCGGTCCGAAGACGACGAAGTGAAAGTGATTGCGTTTGCCCGGCGACCCTACGTGGTCGAGCTCGGCGAAGACGGAAAGCTCGGCGCTGTACCGCGTCCCGAGGCTGAGGAAGAGCGCCTCGATTCGAATCCTGCGTCGGCCATCCGCATGGCCTACGGACTCTTTCCTCAGGACCATCTCAAACGTCTCGTGCTGATCAGCGACGGCAACGAGACACGGGGCGATCTTCTGGCAGAGGCCTACAAAGCCCGGGCTTTCGGCATCAAACTCTACAATCGAGAGATCGAGTTCGAGGTGCCCGACGAGGTCTTGATTCGGGGGCTCGACTTCCCGGATGAGCTCAAAGTGGGGGCGCCGTTTTCGATGGTCGCCCGGGTGTTCAGCACCGGTGAGTCCCGGGTGAATCTGCAGCTCTGGCAGAACGATTTCAAAGACGGCAATCAAACCGTCGAACTCGAGCCCGGCGTCAATGAAGTCGTCTTCGAAACCGAAGTCTACGAGCCCGGGTTCAAAACCTTCAAACTCGAGATGAAGGTCCTCGAAGGCGAGGATCAGTTCAGTGCGAATAATACTTTTGTGTATTCGTCTGAAGTGCGCGGAAAACCGCGTATACTCTATGTCGAGGGCGAGATGCGTGCGCGGCATTATCTCGAGCGCGCTCTGCGAAACGAGAATTTCGAGGTCGAGACGCGCGGCCCCTACGGAGTCCCGACGACGATCGAAGAGTTCGAGAGTTTCGACCTCGTACTCGTCTCGGATCTTCCGGCGATGCACCTCTCCGAAAACCAGATGCGCCTCATCGACCGGTATACCCGTGAGCTCGGAGGCGGCTTCATCATGGCCGGCGGCGAATCATCTTTTGGCCCGGGAGGCTACTACGGAACCTATATCGAGCGTGTGCTGCCGGTCGATTTC
>CAYFTY010000895.1:0-2393 GCA_964346045.1 uncultured Bradymonadales bacterium
GCCATCACCACGGGTGTTGCTGCGAAATACAAAGAACTCGCCGGATCCTCGAAAGATGATCGGGTCGTCAAGATCAACGACGGAGAGGTCGTGGTTGGCGCTCGGCTCGAGCGCGACGCCATCGAAAAGCTCTTTGATGCAGACGTGGGTTTCTTTGCGCAGCTGCACGACATCGACGGCTATCCGCTGATCGCGCTGCTCGTCGCAGGGCTCGAAGACGGACAGTCGGTGGAGAGCGTCGGATGGACGCTCGATGTGGCCGATTCGGGCCACGGGCTCATTCTCGATGCGCTCGAAAAGGGAGTCGACTTCAAGGCCGGCTTTTACGCACCCGACGGCGCGCTGATGCGGGCGGTTCGAATCCAGGCGCCGCAGGCCGAGAATATCAAGTGGATTCGCACAGAGTCGGCCCGGCGTCTCAAGGAGAGCGACGCGAAAGGTAAATTCGACGAAGCAACCGAGACCTTTCACGGCGATTTCGAGCGGCTCGGCACCATGAAGCACAACTTCGAAAGAGACAGCTTCTCGGAGGTCGACACGCCCTCGGAAGCCAGGCTAGCTGCGGGTATCGTCGGCTTCTGGTCGAAGCCTGAAAAACTCGAATATCTGGTCGCGAATCGTGGATTCCCGCTGGCTCAATTTCGCGCGATTCAGAAGCGCGTGGCTGAGGCAGCCGTCGAACACGGCATCTATATGGACGAGCCGCTTCGAGACATCGCGGTCGAGAACGGATTGGCCGAGGATGAAGACGGGCTGGTCGAACTGCTGACGGCTAATTTCGCAGAGGTCTGTGTTTCGATTCGTTCCAATGACCTCGATGCCGGAGACCAGTGGGATAACTGGGACGCACTGCTGGGATTGGGAGATGACCTCGGTGTTCCCCCCGATCCCGACGTCGTCGAACTTGCCGAAGTCAGCCTGAAGCGTGCGCAAGAGATGGCCGAACTCGAGGAGGTCGCGAATGCGCCGACTCAGATGACGGGCATCGACGATCTGGTCGAGGTCAATCAGACCCTCGTCGTTGCGAAGCGCAGCGAATCGACGGGCGTTACGTATTTCTTACCCGAGAGTGCCATCGAGGATAGTTTCGACGACCTTGCCGAAATGCCTCGCAAGGACCTCGAGCTGTTGCTCAAGGATGCAAAGGGTCGACTGGAAGCCGCTCAAATGCTCCTGGAGCGCTTTGGAGCGGGCGCGACCGAGACCGTGCTCGAGGCATCCGAAGCCATGAATGCGCCCGAGGTTGCAGCGCTCGCTCAGTTCGTCGAGACCAAGGCAGATGGTCTCGAGGGCGAGCTCGTTCGATGCGTCGAAAATGGTGGGCCCAGCGCGACCTACGTGGCCGCTCATGCGCTCGCCAGCATTCGCAGCACCACCGCATTGCCGGCGCTGCTCGAAGCACTTGTCGACAAAGACCGGGCCGGCGACGCGAATCGACTCGTCGGCGCGCTTGCGCATTACGGCGATAAGCTCGTTGCGCCGTTGAGCCGGGCCATCAAACGCGATGGTTCGAAGAAAGAATTTATCCAGCTGCTCGTGAAACTCGAGTCGATCGAAGAGGGTACGCTCGCGCAGCTTTCCAAAGACCGCAGCAAAGCCCTGCGAGAGGCCGCGCGAGAAGCTCGCGAATTACAAGAATCGACCTAATGCACTTGCGAAACGGGATCCCTATGTCGAGATCCGTGTTGGTTGGCGCAAGCCCGCCGTGTAGAATGCGGAGTCTCTCATTCGGGCCGGGAAGTTGAACCCATGAAGATTGGCATTTTTAGCGACGTACACAGCAATATCGAGGCTCTCGAAACGGTGGTCGAATGCTACGACGATCTGGATTTCGATATCGATATGTATGTCTGTCTCGGAGACGTGGTGGGCTACGGGGCCGACCCCAACGCGTGTTGTGATGTCGTCAAGGAGATGGCCGAATTCACCATCCTCGGCAATCACGATGCGGCCGTCTGCGGGCGCATGGACTACACCTACTACTACGACGCGGCACGGAATGCGCTCGACTGGCACGCGCGCCAGTTACGAGAGGAGCATCACGAATGGCTCAAGACGCTTCCGTATAAAAAAGACTGGGAAGATGTCTGCTTCTGCCACGGCTCGCCGATCAAAATCAAAGATTTCGAATACGTGTTCAACGTTCATCAGGCACAGGCGCTCATCAATAACTGGGAAGAGCTGGCGCACATCACGTTCATCGGACACTCCCATCTTACGAAGTCGTTTTCCCTGCACGAAGAAGACGGGGTCGAGGAGCTCTTTCCGCCGGCACTGCAATTCGAAGACGACAAGAAGTATATCGTCACCGTCGGCAGCGTCGGACAGCCCCGAGACAATGATAATCGGGCCTGCTACGGCGTCTTCGATAGCGAAGAAAAGACCTTCGAATA
>CAYFTY010000896.1:0-2393 GCA_964346045.1 uncultured Bradymonadales bacterium
CGGTTGTCTTCGAGGCCGAGCTCTCGTGCTCTTCGAATCTCGAAGCTATGTAATGCGGCCAGAGCGCCGGCGATATCGCGCGTCAAAAGCTCGACTTCGCCCTCGTCATATTTGACGCGGTCCCAGCGCAAACCGTGTACCGGCTCGAAGGCAAACCATGCGTAGGGAAAGAGATCGTCGGGTCGACCTTCGAAGAGGTATCGCGGTACCTCGAAGGGCACCACAGGCGCGAGCTCAGCCAGCAGGCGGGCCTCGATGCGTCCGCCCTCGACCACGCTCTCTCGTCGCGGAAAACGCAAGAATACGTCTCCCGACGCAAAGACGTCGTTATCCCACCCGCTACCTACGTGCTTGATGTCGTCAGGGTCAGCGCCTGGAGGCATGTGGCGAACGACCAACTTCGATACGAGATCGAGGGTCAGTTCGTCGCGGTCGGCCTCCCAGGGTAATGACTCTACAGCAGCCATGGTTTGCGATTATGCGCTCGTTCGGAGTGATGCTCAAGGATTTCGTTCACGGCATCGTCAAAGAGTGCCGATGTGTTCGCGGATGAACTCGAGAAATCGTTGATACCAGACCTCGATATTTCGCGGCCGTAAAATCCAGTGGTTCTCGTCGGGGAAAATCAAGAGGCGACTCTCGACGCCGTTGAATTGCAGGGCCTCGAAGAGGGCGAGGGCCTCGCCGACTGGTACGCGGAAATCCTTGTCGCCGTGGATGATGAGGGTCGGCGATTTCCAATTCTCGACGTGGGCGAGGGGCGAATAACGATTGAACGCGTCGCGCTCTTCGTAGGGATGGATATCAAAGGAGTGCGCCCACCATGCAGGCAGGTCCGTGACCCCGTGGAAAGCCGCGAGGTCGAAGAGCCCGGCGTGGGTAATCAGACATGCGAAACGGTCGGTCTGTGTACCGATCCAGTTGGTCATATAGCCTCCGAACGAGCCGCCCATCGCGACGAAGGGCTTCTCGTCTTCGACTGCATCGGCGACCGCCATCAGGTCTTCATAACACTGCCCGCCCCACGAGTTGCTCCAGATTTCTTCGACGAAATCCTGTCCAAAACCGGTCGATCCACGCGGGTTCGGCAAGATGATTTTGAAGCCCTGCGAGGCCGCCACGGCCGGGTTCCAACGCCAGTGCCAGATATCGCCCCAGTCCGAGACGGGGCCACCGTGAATCCACATCAGGTTGGCGTCGACACCCCGCTCGTTGTGGCTGACCTCGAAATACTGCACGTCTCGGCCGTCGGTTGATTCGACCGTTTTCGAGCTGACGTCGAAACCTTCGCTCGACCAGCCGCTGAGCGAGGTGATGAGCAGTGGTGTCGAGTTGGCCGAAAGGTCGCAGACAAAGGCTTCCCAGGGGTCGATGACCGTGCTTCGTATGCCGTAGATGCGATCGCCCGATGCATGTACCGAGGCGTGCGTTCCGCCGGCTTTGCGGCAGGTGATTCGCTCGGTTTCGTCATCGAGGCCGATGGCGAATACGGCGGCGTGCGTTTTGACCGATGCCGTTGCGATGATGCGGCCGTCAGCCCAGTCGACCGGAGTAAACCAGAGGTCCCGGTCAGCACCTAATTCGGTGAATGAATCAGCCTCGAGGTCATAGACCATCAACTGCGGTTTTCCGAAGCGCCCGGCTGAACGCTCGTGCCGGGTCATGGCGATCTTCGAGCCGTCGGGCGACCAGACGCCATTCATCCACCACGTATGGTCTTCGTGCCGGATGATGCGTCGCTCGCCCGATGCCACCTCTACGAGCTCGAACCACTGGTCGCTGATGCGGTCGGGGCCCGGGCTACCGGGAAAGAGCGCGATGGTCTTGCCGTCTGGCGAGATGCTGAACTGGGCGCGATGAAGGGTTTTGTTGGCATCAGGAGTAAGGTCGCGGCGCACGCCATTTTCGTAGACGATCAGATGCGGCACCTGCTCGGGCAGCCAGTGATCCCAAAAGCGCACTGGCATCGAGTCGTATTCGAGCGCGGTCGGTCCCTCTTCGGAGCGCTTCTTGAGCGTCGCACGTTGTTCATCGTGGTCGACGCCCTCGAGTACCGGGGCAAAGGCCGCGATCACATTGGCATTCTCGGCTGCGTCGAACGATGTGCCTCCGAGTGGCTCGTCGGTCAGACATCGAGGGTCTCCGGGACCTTCGAATGCAAAGATCTGCATGCGCTTTTCGTGACCTTCGTCATCCTTCGAAGTGCCCGTCGGCGGACGGTTCGAGAGGAAGGCCAGCGAGCCGTCTTGCAGGAATTTGGGCGCGGTATCGTTGTATTCGCCGCGCGTCAGAAGGCTCGATTCACCGTCCTGCACCCGATAGAGGTCACTCAAATACTTACTTTCGTCGTCGCGATTCAGGCGCTGCGCGGCCAATGCGATCCACTCGCCATC
>CAYFTY010000897.1:0-2392 GCA_964346045.1 uncultured Bradymonadales bacterium
CGGCCACGTCTTTCCGGACGGGCCCAAACCCACCGGCGAGCGCTATTGCGTGAATTCAGCCTCGCTGGATTTCAAGCCCGCAGACGGTGACGGGCCCGAAGTCGGCTCGCAGATTCATCTGGACGATTGATCACCCGCCCTGCGCGGCCTCTCATATTCCTCACAGAACATATCGCCCGGAAACTCCGCCGGAGGCTCACAGAGACCTTCGGTCACGATTCCGCAGAGGTCTTCGCAGATCACTGGATGCCCCTGCGGCGCAATGCTGTCGGGCACGAAGTCAGCGGATACCGCGCTCGCGCCGCCTTCGTATTCGGTTTCTCGTGAACCATTGACCAGCACGAGACCCGAATACGAGAGCGTCCCTTCGATGCGGTCATTGCCCTCTTCGTTCTTGACGATCTCTCCAAAGAGCCTGACGTCATCGAGACGCACCGTGACCGGGCCCAGCGGAAGGTTCACCTCGACGGGGTCGGTCTCGAGCAATCGCTTGCCTTCTTCGAGAATGATCTGCCCGTTGATGAACGCAGTCCAACCGAGGTCGGATTTATCGACCTCAATGAGTCTCGGGTCATCGGTATTATTGGGAGTGTCGTTATCGATCGGATCGCCCTCGGCACCGGCGAGCTTGAACTCTCCGCTGGGCAGTACCTTCACGTCACTGACCAGGGTCAACACGGCCGGAAGAGGCTCTTTGACCGACCCCACGACGATATAGACGCCATCCTGGAACTCGACCGGTTCGGTGTTCACGACCTCACCCCCTCGAAACTGGAAATCTCGATAGGTATGAGCGCCGGTTGCATTGCCGTCGCGGTCTTCGAGCCCCGGAAGCACATCGAGAATCAGCGGTGGGCCTGACGCGCCCAACCCCTCGGGGTCGAAGAGCAGCGTTGCACTCAGGCGATCCTCACTCACCTGAAGCGTGAGATCACCGCAGGGTGAACGGTCTCGGCTGCATGCCTCGATCGATGGATCCGCATCCTGGGGAATCTCTTCTTCGATGTTGCGAACGTCGGGCCAGATCGTGATCAAGAGCGTGTCGGGATCGATGGGCTCGGTGAATGCGAGCTCCAACTCGTCGCCGGGATTGAAGGCGCCATCATCGGGCTGTACCAGGGTCACCTCGGGCGGGGGATCGTAGTCCTCGCACGCCGTCGAGAACACCAGCAACGCCGCACTCGCAAATAGGGTTGTCGCCGCTCGAACCATGAAATCGAAATGTGTCTGAGTCATCAGATTCTCTCCATCAAAAGCGGAAAACGAATCGATTCTCGACGAGAAACGAATTCACCGCATCGCCGTTTTCGTCGTGGAGTGCCTCGCCGGGGAAGAGCATCGCACCCTCGACGGTCCACGTGAAATATTGCTTGTAGGAGTACCCCAATTGCAAATCGAGCTCGGTCCCGTAGAAGCGCCCCGGGTCGCCGCCATGGAAGTTCACTGCGTCATCGGTGATTTGTTCACCATCTTCGCTCAACGAAGTCAGGATCGGATCGACGACACCGCCCTCGGCCTGCGACCACGCAAAGAGCGCTCCAAGTCGCGTGTGAAGCTGGTGGTCCACCGTATCGACGATGTCGATCTTGAGCTGTGGAAAGAGCACGAGCGCATTCGTGAGTCTACCCTCGGTAGAGATTTCGGTGAGTGGGAAAGAGGCAGCGTCGAGTCCGCTGAGATTTTCGATACCGACCTGTGCCGAGCGGGCCGTTTCAAATGCCATCACATGCTCGAAGAGCAGCAGACCGACATTCATGTCGCGCGCGAAATTGAATGTCGTCAGTGGGGTCGTAACGCGCGGGTCGTCATCTCCCGTGGCGAGGTCGAATTCCATGGTGAGCGTGAGCGGCCCGAGGAAGTAGTCCACGATCGCCTGCAGGCCGTGGGCTCGAATGTTTTGAACCTCGGGGTCGGTCCCCGAAAGCTCGGCAAATCCCTCGCTGATCTCACGCGATTTGCCGTGGATGAGCATATAGTTCAGCGTCAATTTCAGATCTTCGACCTGACCGTGAATCGAAGCCGGCATCCCGAAGACATTCGAATCGAAGCGGTCGTTCGTCAGATAGACCCCGGCGACACTCACCAGCACATCTTTCCACTCGAGCCCGAACCAGTCCGTCTTCTCGCGTCTGAATTCGAGGGTACCCCCGAAACTCGTGAGATCATCATCGTCCACGTAGATCTGGTCCTGGACCAGCCAGTCATAGAACATCGCAAAGATGAGGCCGTTTTCCATCGATGGATCGACAACGTGCTGGTAGCCGTAGAGCAAAACGTAGAACGCCTCGTCGATCTTGGTGCCAAAGAGCAGTCGGTCAGCTGCATCGCTAAACTGGGAGACGCCCCAGCGATTGTAAGGACCACCATCGCTGGGGCGTCTCCCAGTTTAGCG
>CAYFTY010000898.1:0-2387 GCA_964346045.1 uncultured Bradymonadales bacterium
TACAGCTTCTCGAGTCCGGGGTCGACGTGATGTTGTCCGGCGGTTTGCGTCACTGGCTGCCGCGCTCGGCAAATGAGCCCGGGCAGTCGCGGGCCGACGTCCAGAAGCTCATCGGCACTTCGCTCGACCCGGCGTCTAGACGTCAGGATGACCGCAATCTGGTGGTTGAAGCAGGTCAGGCCGGGTACGAGGTTGTTCTCGATCGCGCCGCACTCGATCGATCGCAAGGTAATAAGGTTCTGGGCCTGTTCGCATCGTCCGCGATGATGAACGGCATCGAGTACTCGCGGCAGAAGCAGAGCGCTGACCGCAAGGAGCCGAGTCTGCGCGAGATGACCGAGAAAGCGCTCGAGGTGCTCTCTCGAGATGAAGACGGCTTTTTCTTGATGGTCGAAGGGGGCCAGATCGACTGGGCCGGGCACGACAACGACGCCGGATGGCTGCTCCACGAGATGCTCAAATTCGACGAGGCCGTTGGCTATGTGCTCGAATGGGCGGCCGCACGCGACGATACGCTGATCGTGTTGACCGCAGACCACGAGACTGGCGGATTCAGCCTTGGCTATACCCGTCACAACGTACCGGAGCCCCGACAGATGCAGAGCGGAGACTTCACGGAGATCCCCCATCAGCCCAATTTCAACTTCGGTTCGTACGAGCAGCTCGATGGTCTCTACGGCCAGACGGCAACCTTCGCCGACATGCTGCGAGAGTTCGGCAGTCGAGACGTTCAGACGCCCCAGGTGCTTGTCGAGATCGTGAACAATCACAGTGAGTTCGACATCACGGTCGACGAGGCCAGAACAATCCTCGCCGACGAGCCGAATCACTTTCGCGTCGAGGGTCATCGCGTGCACGATGTCGAGACGTATCCTGCGGTGAACGACTTCGAAGCGTTTTATGTGTATGGCGAAGAGGTACGTTCAGACTTGATTGGACGGGCGATGGCCCGCGAGCAGAATGTTTCGTGGGCGAACGGCACTCACACCCATACGCCTGTCCCGGTCGTTGCCATCGGGCCCGCTCGATACACGGAACGTGTCGATGCATTGCTTCACCTCAGAGATGTCGGAAAGCTCCTGATGGATGCTCTCAGCTCTCGAGAATGAATCTGCATTGATATTCCACTTCTGTATTCAAATCCGGAAAGAGCGAATCGACCCCAGCGAAATATCCGGTCTTGTGTTGCTGTTCGTGACACGCGTCTGGCTCGAAATGCAGCTGGCATGTTGAAATCTCGAGCGGCGCACTGATACCTAGGTAGCCCATGAGTTGTCGTGGGTCAGACTTTTTCCCCGAGGAGAATATGAATCGCTTCATGCATGCACTTATTATCTTGCTCAGCCTCTCGTTTGGTACGCTAGCCGTCTCTGGCTGTGACAAATCCGATTCCGAAAAGGGGGAGTCGGCCGAGTCCGTCGAAGACGGGCACGATGTCGTCGAAAGCGGCACGTATGAGGGAACCATCAAGAAGGTCAAACCCGATGAGAGTGAGATTTACGTGGACGTCGATGGCAAGGAACTCGAACTCTACTTCATCGACGAGACGAAGCTCACGCGCGGCGACGAGCCCGTAAAGTTCTCCGAACTTGCCGAAGGTCAGAAGGTCGAGGTCGAGGTAAAGAAGGTCGGCAAGCGACTCGATCCGCTTTCGGTCAAGATCTTGGAGTAAGCCGTGGCAGATGTCCCGGACATGTGGCGCATCGAGCTATGGCACCCGATGATCGTACATTTTCCGCTGGCATTATTGTCCGTCGGAACGGTGCTTTGGCTTTCTGGCAAATTCCTTCAGCAAGAGAGCCGCTGGAGCTTCGTGACTCCCGCGGCTCGGCTCTTACTCTTCGTGGGAGTGTTGTCCGCATGGGCAGCTGTCTTCACCGGGGACCTCGCGAATTCGGAGGTCGCCCGAGAACTCTGTGACCCGACGATTGCCGAAAGTCACGAAGAGTATGCGATTGCGGTAGCTTCGATATTCACGATCGCGCTGGGTATCGATCTCTTTGCCTGGATGCGTCTCGAGTCGAATGCGGTTTCGAGGCGCCTCGCGTCGGTCCTGGTTGCGATCGCGCTCGTCGCCGCGACGGGGCTCCTGGGCTATGTTGGCCATCTCGGCGCGAGCCTGGTCTATCAGCAAGCGGCGGCCGTATATCGACCGGATCCAGCCTGTATCGCTTTCGAATGAGTTATGAATCAGCCCGGTAAACCGACGCGCGCGGGATCGACGACGACGAACTGAGACCCTATTGGCAACAGGCCGCTGGTGCGCCTCGAGAATATCGGTCGCGACCTCGCGGTGCCGGTCCTCGTCTGCCCCGCGTGCCGCAGGATCACAGTTCCCTGGTGCTTCAGAGCCGCGCCTCGAGTTCCCGCTCGTAGACGCTACGATC
>CAYFTY010000899.1:0-2387 GCA_964346045.1 uncultured Bradymonadales bacterium
CGGCACGAGCCAGCTCGTAAGCGCGTTTGCCATCGACCCAGATCGCCGAAAAACGCGGAGGCCGCTGCTGGATCTCACCTAAAAAACGAGGCAAAACCGCCTCGAGAGCAGCCCGATCGACATGAGAGTGTTCGAGCGTCTCGACGACCTCCCCGGTTGCATCAAGGCTATCCGTCCGGGTTCCAAGGCGCAATTCGAAGGAGTAGCCCTTCTGATCCAGCTGCAGGAATTTAGCGAGTTTCGTGCAGCGTCCGAATGCAATCGGCAAGAGGCCGGTGGCATCGGGATCGAGCGTTCCCGTATGACCGACCTTCCGTGTTCGTGCCGTCTTACGAAGCACGCGAATCACGTCGAAACTCGTCATTCCCCGTGGTTTGTCGACAAGCAGTAATCCGTCCATCAACCGAGCATTTCGTGCAGTGCGTTTGCCAGGTCCTGCTGAACCCGAACAGCCTCACCGCGAATGGTGCAGCCGGCCGCATTATGATGCCCTCCACCGCCGAAGCGGCTGGCGAGCGCAGAAACGTCGACCACACCGCGCGAACGGAACGAAATCTTGAAGGTGTCGGGAGCGATCTCCATCAGCTGGGTCGCGACTTCGACACCCCGCACAGATCGAGCATAGTTGATGAAACCATCGATCAACGCAGGATCAGGCATCTCGTCGAAGGTGCTTCGATCGAGTCGCAGGAAAGCTAGTTTTCCATCATCCGAGAGTTCGAGCGTCGAGAGAACTTCACTCAAAATCTGCAGCCGCTCGAGCGGCTGACTCTCGTAGACATGGCTGGTGATATGCCAGGGATCGACGCCAGCTTCAACGAGTTCGCCCGCGATATGAAAGGTGCGCTTCGAGGTATTGGAGTACCGAAACGAGCCTGTGTCGCACATCACACAGGTGTACAGGTTCTCAGCAATCTCACGGGTCATGACGTCTGCGCGACGCGCTACCTCGAAGACGAGCTCACCGGTTGCGGCAGCGTCGACATCCCGAACGTAGCAATCCGCAAAATCCGCATCCCAGGTCTGGTGATGGTCGAGGACGACCGTCGTCGCTTTCCAGATTCGCTCGGGAACATCCCCCACCCTGCCTGGCTCGGCGCAGTCGAGAACGACGACAAGATCGAAATCGTCGTCGGGCAATTCATTGACCCAGCGCTCTCCTCCTGGCAAAAAGCGAAAATTGTAGGGAATAGGATCGCGATTATACGGCGTGGCGTCGACGCCAAGCTCACCGAGGAGCAGCGTCATAGCGAGCGTCGATCCGACTGCATCGCCATCGGGTCCGACGTGACCCACGACGAGTGCACGTTCAGCGCCACGCAATAGCGGAAGAAGTTCGTCGAATGAGTCTTCGAGTGCCTCGCCTGGCGCATTCACGGCTCATCATCCTCAGCGGGTGGGATATCGAGGCCGTCGAGAATCTCGTCCATACGTCGTCCGCGCTGCAGCGCCTCATCGTAGAGAAAGGTAAGCTCGGGTGTGAATTTCGTCTGGAGAGCATCGCCGAGCTGCCGGCGCATGAAGCCCGAAGCCTTGCCGAGACCGAGTTGAATGCGGTCGCGATCGGAATCTTCGCGCAGCTGCGTCCAATAGATCTTGGCATATTTGAGATCGGGACTCACTTCAACCGCAGTGAGCTGGGCGTTTTCAACCCTCGGATCCTTGATGTCAGTAATGAGCATGCGGCTCAAGACTTCGAGGATCTGCTGCTCGACCCTTTCGGTTCGCTCAAATGACTTGTGGGATTTCATGCCTCTTCCCGTTCAAACAAAAACGCCCACGGTCGCCGACCGCGGGCGCACGATGACCGAATATCGCATTAGTCGAGCGTTGCTGCGACTTCCTCGAATTCGTAAGCTTCGACGATGTCGCCCACTTTGATGTCGTTGAAATTCTCGAGCGTGAGTCCGCATTCGAACCCGCTTTTGACCTCGCGAACATCGTCTTTGAAGCGGCGCAGCGAGTCGACCGACGTTTCGTAGATGACTCGTCCATCGCGAATAAGGCGTGCCTTGGCGTTGCGTCGAATCAGCCCGTCCTGCACGTAGCAACCTGCAATGGTGCCGACTTTGGGTGCCGAGAAGGTCTCGCGAACCTCTGCCCGACCGAGTTGGTTTTCTTCGACGATGGGAGCCAGCATACCCTCGAGAAGTGCCCGAATCTGCTCAATGGCATCGTAGATGATGTTATGAGTCAGGATCTGAACACCGTACTTCTCGGCCATATCGCTGGCGCGACCATCCGGCCGCACGTTGAAACCAACCACGACTGCGCCCTGGTCGGACGAAGCAGCGAGGTTTACGTCGTTCTCGGTGATCCCACCGACCGCGGCGTGAATAACCTTTACAGTCACCTCTTGGTTGCCCAGCTTGCCGAAGGCTTCGGTG
>CAYFTY010000900.1:0-2384 GCA_964346045.1 uncultured Bradymonadales bacterium
GAGGAAAGCTCGCTCATCGCCCACCACGCTCGGTGCGCGGCGGTGAAGGTCGCGCCGACGGCGAGCAGCCACATGCCGCCGGTCAAGACCATGGAAGCCGCGGCAGAATCGACAAGGCCTGCAAACGCCGACACCACGAGAATGGCGACCACAAAAATCAGGCGTTGCGGCCGCTGCATCAGTCCGACCTTGGGTTTGACGCCGAGTCCCTCGCCACGTGCTCGGGCGTAGCTGACGGCGTAAGACCCGATCAGGGCCGCGATAGCGCCGATGGTGAGCGGGCCGCCGCCACCGAGATAGGCAAACCCCATGAAGACCACCCCTTCGGCGATACGATCGATGAACGAATCAAAAAAGGCCCCGGCCGGACTCACCTGATCGGTCTTGCGGGCCAAAAATCCATCGAGCACGTCGCAGCTCGAGCCGACCATCAATAGCCAGAGCCCGGTGAAGAGCTGATTCTGCGCGATCGCGAGACTCGAGAGCATGATGATGCCGAGCGAAGCCGCCGTCACCTGATTCGGGGTCACACCAAGCTTCGCCAGCCCCGAGACAATGGGCTCGACCAACCAGTAGAAGAACTCGACCAGAAGATGACGCTCGGCATCCGTCTCTCTGCTGATCAAAAACACCCCGAGTGCGATGACGAGCATACCCAGGATCAGAGCGCTGGGTACGAATCCAAAAACCATGTCGAATGTAGGCGTCATCTTTCACTCCACTGAGGAGGTCGTCGCCAGGGGCGACTCAAACGGCCGAAGCCACCTTTTCAGACGACTCGGCAACGCTCGAAGCGATCGCTCGGAGGGTCGACTGCAGGTTGTCCCGCTGCACGAAGAGGTCGTGCGGCGGCATGACCTCACCATTACGCTGCGGGCTCTTGAAGTAGAAGGAGAGCCAGTCCTGCACACCGCTCATCTCGCCTCGCTGCGCGAGGTCGAGAAAGAGAGCGAGGTCGAGAACCAACGGTGCTGCCAGGATCGAATCGCGGCAGAGAAAGTTGATCTTGATCTGCATCGGGTAGTCCATCCACCCGAAAATATCGATATTATCCCATCCCTCTTTGTTGTCGCCGCGCGGCGGATAGTAATCGATGCGCACGCGATGCGTCATATCGTCGTAGAGGTCGGGATAACGCTCTTTTTGGAGGATCGACTCGATGACCGAGAGTTTGCTTTTCTCTTTGGTCTTGAACGAGCCCGGGTCGTCGAGCACGGCGCCGTCGGTATTGCCGAGGATGTTGGTCGAATACCATCCACTGACGCCGATCATGCGGCTTGCAAGGCCCGGTGAGAGGATGGTCTTCATCAAGGTCTGACCGGTCTTGAAGTCTTTCCCGGCGATCGCCACACCCTCTTGCTCGGCGAGCTCGACGATTGCTGGCAGGTCCAGCGCGAGATTCGGTGCTCCGTTGGCCAGCGGCACACCGGATTTGACGAACGCGTATGCGTAGATCATCGAAGGAGCGATATCCGGGTGGTCATTTTTCAGACCCTCCTCGAATGCCTCCACGGTCATATGAACCGGCCCGACTTCGATATAACGCTCAGTCGATGCACACCAGACGCCGACCGCACGGTCGCAGTCGTGGTCGGTCATGAAATGTTCGATATCGTCGATTAATGCCTGGGCGAGTTCCCATTTATTCATGCCGGACTTCACGTTCGGCCCGTCGAGATTCCGCACGTACTCGGTATCGAATACGGCCGGCATGGGCTTGACGGCTTCGAGCGCTTCGCGAGCCGCCTCGAGGTCTTTGTCATTGAGCACGGCTGCCTGCCGGGCTGCATCGAAGGTCGTGCCCTCGTAGATATCCCAGCCTCCAAAGACCATGTCATCGAGCGTGGCAAGCGGTGTTGCCTCGCGCACGGGTAGGTCTTGCCCATCGATTTCGAGGTGACCCATCATCGCGTAGCTTCCAATCGGCGCCGAGCGATTGTTCACGATCGCATCGACGCCAGCAATAAAGGTCGTGGCGACGGCTCCGAGTCCTGGCATGAGGACCGCGAGCTTTCCGTTTGAAGAGGCTACACCGTTTTTGGCAGTCGTTCGCAACATCATTTCTCCTGCTCGAGCTTTCTCACTGAGCGTGAGATTCAAGTAAACATCGTGGTTAGAAGGTCCGGGGGACGCTTCCGGGCGCTCTTGTATGCACAATCAATGCCAGAAAGAGACCAGTCGGTCAGTTCGGGGCCTCTGGCGTTGCCACAATGCAATCTGGCTCTACATGGTTCAAGGGTCTTAGTTTGTGCTTCTTTATTTAACGTTAGTTAAGCAACGAGACGTGTTCACCTGCAGAAAGCGTGCTCGTCAAGTCCAAATCCATCACGAGGCCCGCATTCGGCGGCTCGAAGACATCGTCAGTTGGAGTAGGCATTATCCAA
>CAYFTY010000901.1:0-2383 GCA_964346045.1 uncultured Bradymonadales bacterium
AGATGCACCCTCGGCCTGCGCGCGAGCGCGGGCGAATAATCGGCTTTATTCTGTTTGAGATCCTCGAACATGGCTTCTCGATAGATCGAGAGCGCCTTCGCGTAATCCGTGGGCAATTTCACCTTGCGAGCCATCGATCCTCCGTCATCCGTGACTTCGGATTTCTATCACGACCCTCCGATCCTCGCAGCATGATCGAATGTCGGTCCCTTCGCCCGAGGGCGATTTTGTCCTCGTGGGAGGACAGCTCGCGCGTCACGCGAGCAGGAGCGATATGATCTCGCGTACCCATGCGGATACTGGTGAGATTTGTCTCAGGAACAACACTGCGAATTCAGATCCGTAAAATTTCTGACACCAGGCCGCTTGCGGCCAGCAGGGTCTTTCTCGCATTCTCCCAGAGTTCAACGTTCGCCCAAATCCTGGAGCAACTATGAAAGCCCTGATGTGCCTAAAGCACGGCCCACCCGAAGACCTCGAATTGCGCGAGGTCGACTCGCCGACGCCTGGCCCCCAAGAGGTGCTCATCGAGGTGAAGGCATGCGGGGTGAACTTCCCCGACACCTTGATCATCCGCGACCTCTACCAGTTCAAACCCGAGCTGCCCTTCGCGCCCGGAAGCGACATCGCCGGCGTCGTCAAAGCCGTCGGTGAGAAGGTTTCGCAGTACTCTCCAGGCGATGAAGTATTGGCGCTGATCAACTGGGGTGGATTCGCCGAAGAGGCCGTCGCGCCTGTCGGTCAGGTCTTTCCGAAGCCCGCCGACATGGACTTCGAAACCGCCGCGGCATTCTTGATGGTCTACAGCACCTCGTACCACGCGCTCAAAGATCGGGCGCGCCTCAAAAAGGGCGAAACGCTCGTGGTTTTGGGCGCAGCCGGCGGAGTCGGACTCACTGCAGTCGAGCTCGGAAAGCTCATGGGTGCCCGCGTCATCGCCTGCGCTTCGACCAAAGAAAAACTGCAAATCTGTAAAGAATACGGCGCCGATGAGCTCGTGAACTACACCGAGGTCGATCTCAAAGAGACCATCAAAGAGCTCACCGACGGCAACGGCGCCGACGTCGTCTACGATCCGGTCGGCGGAGACTTCAGCGAGCAGGCCTTGCGTGCGACTGCATGGAAGGGGCGATATCTGGTCGTGGGTTTCGCAGCCGGCGACATCCCGAAAATTCCGCTCAACCTCGTTTTGCTCAAGGGGTGTCAGGTCTGCGGCGTCTTCTGGGGCAAATTCGCGAAGACCGAATTCAACACGAATATCGCCAACACCATGCAGCTCGTGCAGTGGTACAACGAAGGCAAAATCTCGCCGCATATCGACGCGACCTATTCGCTCGAAGATGCTCCGAAGGCGCTTCGCGACATGATGGAGCGACGCGTCAAAGGCAAGGTCGTCGTCAAGCCCTGATGCGCTCCTTTCAGTCGCGAGATACCTGCGCAGTCGCTTCGCTCTTGCGTTTTAGTTTTGTCGATCAATACGAGGCACCACTACTCGGCGAGACCCTGAAGCAGCGCGCGGGCCGCTTCGTTGTTTTTGGCCGCGTAGGAAGCTCCGTTTCGCACGAGCACGACAGCCTCGGCGCTACCGCAGACCGCGCCGAACTCGGCGACTTTGCCTTCGGGGCCGTTGAACACGAGCGTGTAATTCGGCAGGCATTTGGGTACCGCCTCGGAGCCCGGAACTTTCGGACCGACCGCTTCGACGAACTTGGCAATCCATGCAGCGTCAGCTTCGCGCGGCTCTCCACCAAAGTCTGCGTCGCCATCGGCCTGACGCTGTGTAACGACCACAGTTGTCGCATCGGTCACGATTCCACCGAATCGACCTTCGAGATCGGCATCGTCCGGCGCCGCGGCTGCACCTTCATCGGCAGCATCTTCGGCTGGCTCTTCGGTCTCCGCAGGTTCCTCGACCTTCGCTGGTTCATCGGCTGCCGGCGTTGGCTGCCGAATGTCGTCTTTGGTTGCAGCGTCGTCGGACTTGCAGGCCGAGACGGCGAGGACGGCGAGTACGAGCATCACGAGTAGTTTTTTCATCACTTGCTCCATCTAGGTGTCATTGATTCAAACGAGGCTGTAGTCGTTTGGATCTCCTGCGCCAAGTCGTTTGTCCCACGCTACTCACTCGATTCAACCTCTGTTATGAATCTCCCATGACCAAAAATGCCCGTTACTGGGTCGATAAACTCGACCTCGATCCCCATCCCGAGGGTGGCTATTTCAGAGAGACCTGGCGCTCGAATCGCGTCCTCGAACTCGACGATTACGAGGGTGCGCGAAACGCCGGAACCTGCATCTACTTTTTGCTCGAGACGGGCCAGCGCTCGGCATGGCACCGGGTCGCAAGCGACGAACTATGGCTCTGGCATGCGGGCGATCCCAT
>CAYFTY010000902.1:0-2381 GCA_964346045.1 uncultured Bradymonadales bacterium
CGAGACCGGCAATACGTGGTTTCGAGACAGTCCGTGGTCGGGTTTCAATCCCGATGAAGTCGATCCCGAGCGGCTCGAAACACAGGTGCTCTTTCTCGAAGAACAAGAGCGTTCGGACGATGCCTGGATCGATTACGAGCGACTCATTGCTGACGGCACGGTCGACGTGCAGATTTTCATGGGCTGGGATTACCACGGCGACTACCACATCGTGCACGCCGAGGACGCCTATGAATGGCTCGTGCGTGAGGGATTCGACTCACCCGTCGACCAGTGGGACGAATACGTCGATAATCGCGACTACCTGACCAAGACCATCAATGTTGGCGGGGAGGAAGTTCTATACCGCGTGCGCATCTGGTGGGGACAGCCAGGCACCGAGACCGACCCCGACACCGACGAAGGCGGACGCTTACTCGAAGAGAAGATGATCGAGAGCCTCGAAAACGACGAGGTGATCATCTACAGCGGTCACTCGGGCCCCTGGTATGGATTCGCGCTGGCGAACTGGCGCAAGACCGCCGAAGGCGATCTCGATGATAGCGAGATCCCGACCCTCGACATGCCCGAAAAGTACCAGATCGTACTCGCCGAAGGATGCGACACCTATGCGCTCGGTGAAGCATTCTGGGCCAACCCCGCCAAAGCCAGTGAGACCAACCTCGACATCGTGACCACGACCAGCTTTTCAGATGCTGGCTCGGTCTCGACCGTCACTGACTTCCTGGCTGCCATCGCGAATGACGATGCCGATGGCGCCCTCGAGCCCGTCAAGTACAGCGACCTACTCGAAGACCTCGATAGCAACTCGTTCTGGTTCGAGACCATGTACGGAGTACACGGCATCGACGATAACCCGAGGGCTCACCCCTTTGCCGACCAGGGCCAACTCTGCGGCGAGTGCGGCTCGGATGCGGACTGCGGTCTTGGCGGTACCTGCATCGGGCTCGACTCGGGCTCGGTCTGCACCTTCGAGTGCACGGCCGACGCTGGATGCGGCGCTGGCAACGTATGCCGCCAGACACAATCAGGAGGCTACCTCAGCACGAGCTACTGCGTCCCCGAGTCTATCTCCTGCCGCTGATGTGATTCGCGTGCTCATCGATGAGGCTCGCCATCCCGTACGGAAGGCGAGCCTCTCAGCGTTTGACCGGCGAGCCGTAAGCGCTTTTCGGAGCCGCCTGAGACGAAAGGTACGCAGGGCACCCTGGCGTTGTCGCGATGCCAAGGCCCCGGTGCTATCCTCGTATGCGCTACGATGAATCGAGGATGAGATGGAAGAAAGTGTGACACCGCCTTCGAGGCCGTTCGACGCAGCCAATCGTCGTTTCTTGAAGTTGCTCGACCAGGATGGGGGGCCTCTCCTCTGGATCTGGGTCGCGATCGCGTTCTTTGCCCTCGGATATACGTTGCTCGCATCTGGCATCGAGATGCGCACAGGCGCCCCCTATCTGCATGAAGTCTTCGTCAGTCAGAACCCGCTCGAAGCGCTGGCGAGTCGTCGCACGAACTACATGGCATACGCACTCTATCCGGCCATGATCGTCCTTATGACGCTGACCTACGCCTCTTTAAAGGTCATCGTCGCGGTCGAACGAGAACCAGGTGCCGTGAGCTTCACCCGAGCGCGTGAGCTGATCTCCGAGCGCTTTGGTATCACAGCACTGGTCACCTTCGTCTATCTGGTACTCTGCGGTCTGGGTGGTGCGTGCTGCCTGATTCCGGGACTGATTGCGACCGTGTTCTTCATCTTCGCGCCGTATGTGAGCTCTTCTCGTCGGATGTCGGTTGCTGCGGCGTTCCGCACAGCGATGGACTGGGCACGCCAACATACCGTGCTCGTCATTCTGATCCTCGGCATTCAGGTCGTACTTGCGTTAATGACACTCCTGGTTCAGTTCTTTGCCGTCAGCGCATTCGCCGCGATGATGGGGCCGCAGGGGATCGCCATTGGCTACGTCACGGCCTGGTTCTTTGGCGTATTCGTCGGCTATTTCGGATGGCTCTATCACGGCGCTGTCATCGCCACGATCGAACGGTTCGAGGCACAATACGGCATCCGATAATCCCCCGCGAACGTTGCAGATATGCAACATCATGGTTGCAGTACCGAAGTCGAGGTCGAAATCCATGCGACGGACGATCAGATCGACATCATCGATGATGGTCCGGGCATCCCTGACGACATTGAAGACGAAGTCTTCGCACCATCCTTTTACCGCGCGCGCAGGGAACGGGCCTGTAGCCGGCGAAGAAGTTGGCTGAGGTTCAGGGCTGGTCTCTCGCGCTCCTAAATCCGCAGGGGGTGCACACGTCCGATTGCGACGAGGTGAAACGTGAAGGCACAGATTGCGGTTGTCGAAGATGAAGAGCGCCTTCTG
>CAYFTY010000903.1:0-2380 GCA_964346045.1 uncultured Bradymonadales bacterium
GAAACTCGTCGGCCATCCTGAAGAAATCGTCGCCGCCAAAGAAGATGACCTTATCACCCGGCTCTGTGTGTTCGAGCAGGTAGTCATTGATCTCGCCCTGCTCTTCGACATAGGTGCATGCGAGGTCGTTTTCTCGAATTTTCTCGACGACGGTCATCGTGTCGATTCCGGGGATTGGGTCTTCTTCGGCCGCATACATCTTGGTGATGACGACCTCGTCCGAGCCTTCGAACGCCTTTCCGTATTCGTCCTGCAGGTATTTGATCAGCGTGTAGCGATAGGGTTTGAAGACGCTGATGATGCGACCGTCGGTGAGGTCGCGCGCCGATTCGAGGACTTTGCGCATGCAGGTAGGGTGGCTGTTGTAATCCTTCACGATCGTGATGCCACCGCCCCGCGCGATGGTGAATCGGTTTTCCATGCCCTTGTAGCTTGCGAGCCCGCGACGAATCGATTCCACATCGACACCGATTCGTCGGCACATGGCAATGGCCCCGACCGCGTTCACGACGTTATATCTACCGGGCAGGTTGAGCTCGAACTCGCCGAGGTCATCGTGGCGATGGTAGGCCTGAAAGCGGATCGGCAACTGTCCGTTGCCTAGAATCTCGGCCCGAAACTCGGTGTTATGTCCGATGCTGTAGCCAGTGGGCCTTAGCTCGAGATGCTCGACGAGCCGCCGGTTTCCCTGGCAATCGAGGTTGATAAACGCCTCATCGAGCCTTTGGTTCTGCTCGATGTAGCGCCGCATACTGGTGATGATGTCGTCGAGATCTTCGTAGTAGTTCAGATGGTCGAGCTCGAGGAAATTGCAGGCGACGTAGTTGGGCTGGACGTTGTGATGCGTTCCGTCGGACTCGTCGACCTCGACGACCATCCACTCGCCCGAGCCCGCACGAGCGTTCGTTTTGAAGTTGTTGAGCATGCCTCCGATGATGAAGCCCGGCTCCCATCCTGCGCAGTCGAGGATCCATGCGATCATGCTCGAAACGGTGCCCTTCCCGTGGGTGCCCGTGACGCCGATGGTGCGCATATCGCGAATCACCTCGTTGAGCACCGTCGATCGATGAACGACCGGAATCTGCTTTTCTCGAGCGGCGATGAGCTCGACATTGGTTTCCGGGATGGCCGTCGACACGACGACGACGTCGGCGCCGTCGACGTTTTCGGGCTCGTGCCCGATCGTCACATCGATGCCCTCTTTTCGCAGAGCTTCGGTAATGCTGCTCTCGCGAACGTCGCTTCCGCGAACGTCAAAGCCTCGTCCACTGAGAATTCGAGCAACCCCGGAAACACCAATACCGCCGATTCCGAGCATATGAATATTCTGAACTTCCTCGAGCATGCCGATCCTTTTCTGAAGGTCACGTGGGCGAAGTACCACGGGCAACGCAGGGCTTCAACGCCTCTGGGCTCAGGATTGATTCCAGCCCGTGGTCCGACACTGCTTCGGCGACTCGAACTGAATATCCCCCCGGGGCCCTCGGCTGGCCGCCCACGTGGCGGCTGATTGCTCCGAGGGTCGGTGCAGTGCCGAATTCGACCCCGCCAAACTGCCAGGACGAATGTGTGATGGCTTGCGCGGTGTCGCCCCCTGCACTAGCCTCAGCGGTCGTGAATGGAAGCTAATTTTCAGAGGTCTTGTGATGTCACGAACCGTGCAAACTTTTGCAATGCTGGTGAGCGCCCTTTTCGTTCTCTCGGCCTGCCAGGAAGTCGAGCAGCCCACCACGACGCTTACGCAAGCGCAGTGGAAAGAGGTGAAGAAGAATATTCTCGAAGAAGCACCCGAGCCCACATATAAAGTCGGCGCGAATTTCGAGGATAAGATCGAGCTGATCGGCTTTGATGTCGACGAGCCGCTCGTCGCTGGCAAGCCAGTCACCTTTACCTGGTACTGGAAGGCGCTGGCCGACATGAAGTCGAATTGGAAAATTTTCGTGCACTTCGATTCCAGGGCGAAACCATTCCGGCAGAATCTCGACCACGTGCCCGTCGACAACATGTATCAGACGAGCCGCTGGAAGAAGGGACAGGTCGTCAAAGACGTGCAGACCGTGACGCTGCGCTCGGATTACCCGGCCGGCAAAGCCGTTCCCTACATCGGCTGGTACAAAGGCCAGACACGCCTGAAGGTCGCCAATGACGTGCCGAAGACCGAAGAGGCACAGCCTCGCGTGATCGGCCCCGAGCTCGAGGTGAAGTCAGACGCCAAGGCGCAGAAGCCAACGCCGAAGCCCACCTATCAAGCGTTGATCGTCGATCCTGAGAAGATCGAAGGTCTGGAATTCGACGGCAAGGTCGATGACGCGTTCTGGAAGAAGATCCCGATCATCAACCTGCGGGCGTTCGGAAACGCCCCTAACATGCCCGCATGGAC
>CAYFTY010000904.1:0-2375 GCA_964346045.1 uncultured Bradymonadales bacterium
CATCCCCGCAGGTGAAGCTCCACCGCTGATGCCACGTATCGACGAAGAGCCACGTGCCGGCGAGAACTTCGCGGCGCTCGGCTACGGACATATCGGGAATGGTGAAGGGTCAGGCACCCGTCGCGTACTCGACGGAAGGACCGTGGAGTGCGTGGCCGAAGCTTGCTCATCCTCGACCTCGGTGCAGTCGAACGAATGGCAGGGTAATGAAGGTACGTGCACCGGTGATTCAGGTGGACCCGCTCTCGACGATGCTGGCCGCATCATCGGCGTGCTCGCGCGCGGGCCCGACAATTGCTCGTTCGCTGTGTATTCGGGCATGTACGGATGGTCTTCGTGGTTGAGGACGGTGGTCTCAGAAGTCGCCCGGCGAACCGGCTATCAGGAGCCCGGTTGGGTGACGACCGGTTCTACACAGCCCCCGGAAGGCGACGCCGACGCAGACGGAGTTCCTGATACGAATGATATTTGCCCGAACGTTCCCGATGCGGATCAGATCGACACCGATGCCGACGGTCTCGGGAACGCCTGTGACGTCGATGATGATGACGACCCCGACGTTCTGAATCCCGGCGAAGACGGCGGTGAGCTCGAGGCCGTGCCGAGCACGCGCGTCGATGCGCGTGGAACGATTGGTTGCAGTGCTGCGAGCGGTCCGCATAGCTTTGTGATGCCGTTGATGCTGGCGATCGGTATCGCAGGCTTGCGGCGAAAACTGCGCTAATTCGAAATTCGCATTAGAATTCGACCATGGTTTCAGCCCACCGATGTCGAACGGCGTGTGATTACGTCCCACTGACGCATCATACGTCGATCCGTCCACCTCCCTGGACGCCTGATGATGCGGGGTTGAAATTTCACTGGTGCAAACGATGTGGGGCGATGACGGTGCAGCGCTTCAATGCATCGACCGGGTATGGACACGTCTCGATGCTCGAGCCCGCAGCGATGGCTCTCTTTCGCTATGACGCGACTCCTACCGAAGTGTTCGACTATGTGATGAGCGAGAACTTTGCGAGCAATCGAGCCGTCACAGAAGCGATATTCGAAAGTTGGCTCTCAGGAATGGTCGACCTCTCAGCGAGTGCGAATACCCTGATTTCGCGGGCGAGCGACGCGCACGACACCAGCGGGATGGAGCTGCCGCTCACGCTGCTCGTCTCGGTTCTCAACGAGGCATTGGCCCGCGGTCGGCGCGGTCAAGAGGTTCGCTGCAAAATCAATCGCATTACGCCCCTTGTCGACCTCGTCCGTGGAATCATCCGAATCGGTGAGGATCCGGCACGGACCGCGATGACTCGTTTTCGTGCGCTCGAATCTTTGCAGAACCTCGGCGAGCCCGAGCTATGGAAGGCTGTCTCGCGCCAGAATGGGGAGCTGATCGAAGAGATGATCGATCATCTCGCGCTTCTCGAGCGAAGCCGCGAAAAGACGCTGGCGGCTCGGCAGCGGATTCACTCCGACGGCCCGGCTATTCTGCAGATGGAGGCAAAATACCTGCTCGAAGTGTTCAAACTACGGGGAGCGATGCTCACACCCACGCACGCATCACTCTACTGGGCTTGCCTTCGCGATCTTCGTGAGCGAATGAAAAACGCAAACCGACCGGTTGCGTCGATGGAGCGAACCTATCGGCAGATTCAGCTCTTGCTCGAACATCAACTCAAAGCGCTGGGTCTCGAACGAGATGCTTCACTCGACCGCTCTTCGCGCAGCTTCGTCGAGCCACGGATGGGCATCGTCATTCGAATTCGGAATCTGATCCCCGAGATCCTGGTCTTCCGAGATCAGTATACTCACGAACCGCTCGCAGTATTCGACGCGTGGAATGACCTCTACGTCTTTCTCGAGCGGGCTCGTGGGCGTTGATGGCAAAAGAAAAGGCCCGCCAGTTGGCGAGCCTCCTCTGATGCGAGACGCCTCGACTTACTGAGCCGGCTCTTCTTTCTTCTCTGCTGCGTCACCGCCGGCTTCGGCGCTGGTCGGTATTGCGAGGTTGATCTTGAGTAGCACCTCGTCCTTGATCAGGTCGTCCTTTCTTCCTTTGAACTCGATGCCGTAGTCGAAGCGCTTGAGCGTGAATTCGGTCATCGCGTTGACCATATCGCCTTCGGCCTTGACCGTCGCCGGGAACGTGATGTTCTTTGTGATTTCACGGATCGTCATGTTCCCTGTGATTTTGTGAGTGGCTCCATCGGCCTTGGCCTCGAAGATTTCGGTCGATTTGAAGCCCGCCTCGGGAAACTTCTCGACGTCGAAGAAATCAGCCGACATCAGGTGTCCGGTGAGCTTCTCGTTGTCCGAGTAGATGCTCTTGGTTTTGACGTCGAACGAAAGCAAGAGCATCTACTCGGACAACGAGAAGCTCACCGGAC
>CAYFTY010000905.1:0-2361 GCA_964346045.1 uncultured Bradymonadales bacterium
CTTCTTCCCCGTGGATGCCAGCGAAGCACTCGCATTTTATCTTCAGACCAATTTCAATGCGGCGCTCGGTGCCCCCCTGGTGACCATTGACGCGAGCCTGGTCGCGATCACCGCGATGCGGCATCCCGAAGAGGCAGAACGGACCCTCGTGATCCCGCCACTGGCCCTTCGCCGCTACGCCGAGCGCGTGCAGGGCCTGCGCACGAGCGATCGGGTCGAAACCGTCGAAGAGGAACAGGAGTGACACGCACGTGGGATATCCCCAGGGCTGTGCACGACGCCGTCGTTCTGGTGGCGTTTTCTGGCGGCGTCGATTCGACGGTGTTGCTCACCGAGCTTGCCTCGAAACACCCTCGAATTCACTCCGCACACATCGATCACAGACTCCGCGACACCAGCAGACAAGACGCTGATTTCTGCCGTTGCTACGCAGCGCACCTGGGAATCAACCACCTCGAGTGTCGCCTCGAACTCGAGGGCCGCACCGGTCAGCATCATGCTCGCTACGCCAGGTATGCGGCGCTCGGCCGTCTGGCCGATGAAGTCGGTGCGACCTATATTGCGACTGCTCACCATCTGGACGATCAGATCGAAGGTTACGTGCTCGCAGAGAGGCGGGGGGCCCGCTTTCAGCCCCTTAAAAATCTTTTCCCGTTTTCGATTTCCGGGAAGACCGTCTGGCGCCCCATGCTTCGAATGCCCTCGTGCGATGTGCTGGCGAGGGCGCGAGAACTCGAGGTCGAGTGGGTCGAGGACCCGACCAATGCCGACCATTCGTACGAGCGCAACGAAGTGCGTCACTGGCTTCGAGAGCATCCTGCTGAGCGAGAGCGGGTGCGCAACTGTCTCGACGAGCCGAGTCCCCCCATACCGGTCTATGTCGTGAGCGCGTTTCGAGCCGAGATCTCGCGCAAAGAAGCAGAACACGAGCCCGAGCGAGCGTTCCGGGCTCTGGGTCGCGCGGTGCCCGGCGCATCGATCGCCTCGGCAACGGCCCAGAATGCGCGTGACATACTCGAGAAAGGTGGTGTCGCAACGCTCTCGTCCAGAGGAGCCGCCCTTCACCTTGGGCGAGAGCGGGTTATCGTCGAGCGATCCTTCGAAAGGGGTTGCCAGGATCTCGGTCGGCGCGATGCGGGCGTAGTGCATATCGGCGATCGCGCCGCGAGTGTGCGATGGTTCGATTGGCACATCGAGATCGACGGCACACACCCGGGCATCATCCGAGGGCCTCGGCCTGGAGATCGCTTTTTCGACGGCACCACTTCTCATCGCGTCAACGAACTCCTCCGCGATGCAGGAATCGATGTCTTCGACCGATGGCGCGTACCGATCATCGAGGTCGACGATTGCATTGTGGCGATTGCCGACATCCGCTCGAACGACGGCGCACGCGGCATCCAGATCGAACCGGTCGAAGTCCATCGGAATGTTTCTCGGATGTGAGCGATTTTCCCTGACGCATGGGGTAGACGGCGGTGGTATCCCTACCCTCTTTACACTATAGTCGAAGATCCCAACGAGCCCCGGACAAATGAGTTGATTTTTCCGGACGAATCGTCTCGGCAGTCTGACACAGGATGAAGTGTTGAATACGAAATTTCCTCTGAAGTGGGTGGTCTGGGCGACCCTCATCGTCCTCTTCTTCGTCATCCTCAACATCATGAGCGAGACGTCGAAGGAAACCACCCCGGTCAAGTTCAGCGAGTTCCGTGAGGCCGTCGCTGCCGGAGGTGTCGAGAGCGTCGAGATCAAGGACCTCGAGGTCAACGGCACTTTCACCGAAGACTATGCCGAAAAGCATGAGCATGAGACGGCTTTCACGACGGTCGGTCCGGTCGGCGAAGACCTGCAGGATA
The DNA here is from genome assembly GCA_964346045.1 of uncultured Bradymonadales bacterium. Classification (GTDB taxonomy): domain Bacteria; phylum Myxococcota_A; class Bradymonadia; order Bradymonadales; family Bradymonadaceae; genus CAYFTY01. The sequence goes on from CAYFTY010000905.1 coordinate 1,860, forward strand.
TGCTGGCCGCCAAAGAGATCGACTACGCATTCGAGAAGTCCGATGAGAACGGACTCTGGCAACAAATCCTGGTCACCTCGATTCCCCTTCTCCTCCTCGTTGTGGTGCTGATTTTCATCATGCGCCAGTTCCAGGGGGGCGGTGGCAAGGCGATGACCTTCGGCAAGTCGCGAGCAAAGCTCCTGAACGAGTCCGGAAACAAGGTCACGTTCAACGACATTGCCGGCATCGACGAAGCCAAAGAAGAGCTACAGGAAATCGTCGAATTCTTGCGAAACCCCAAGAAATTCACACGACTCGGAGGACGCATACCCAAGGGCGTCTTGCTCATGGGCCAGCCGGGAACGGGCAAAACGCTGCTGGCGCGGGGCGTCGCCGGTGAAGCTGGCGTTCCCTTCTTCTCGATTTCAGGCTCGGATTTCGTCGAGATGTTCGTCGGCGTGGGAGCAAGCCGCGTTCGCGACCTCTTCGAACAGGCCAAAAAGCACGCTCCCTGCATCGT
>CAYFTY010000906.1:0-2360 GCA_964346045.1 uncultured Bradymonadales bacterium
TTTGCTCGGTTCGATCTCGAGCCGTGCGCCGAATTCTCTGGGCCTCGAAATGGCGAGCGGCGTGGAACGCCACCACGAGAACGCAGCCTTGAAGGCTTCGTACCAATTCTCAGGTGTGAGCGTCGTGACCCGTGGCTCTCCAGGACCATCGAGAAGTACGGATCGTAACTCACCGTCACGCTTCTTTTTGTCTCGATCGACGAGCCGCTCGAAGGTCTTCTGGTCGGGAAGCTCGTCATCATGCAAAGGCTCGAGAAGAGGAAAGAGATGCTCGAGAAAGCGCGATAGGTTCGCGTCTGAGAAGGAGCCATGTCGATGGGAGGCGAAAGCTGCTGCTGCCAGACCCCAGGCAACCGCGTGCCCGTGGTAGAGCCCCATGTGCAGCTCGAGCGCATGTGCCGTCGTGTGACCCAGATTGAGGAAGGTTCGAATCTCACGGGTCTCCTCTGGATCTCGCTCGACGATCTCGTATTTCACCTCGATGGCGATGCGCAAAAGCTCCATCAGGCGATCTTCGACGACTGAAAAGGGGGCTGATGCAAGGGTTTCAGCTCCGCCATCCTGCTCCCAGAGGTCCAACGCGTCAGGAGCGCCGAGCCAGAGTGCTTTGGTGAGCTCGGCGAGCCCTTGCTCTCGCTGGGCAACCGGGAGGGTCGCCAGGAACTCGGGCGCGATCAGGATCTGGTCTGCAAGGTAGAAGGTACCGAGCTGATTTTTGTGGCGCCCGAGATTGACCGCCGTTTTGCCGCCGTGGGCGCTGTCGACCATGGCCAGCAACGTGGTGGGGATATGCCAGAGCGTTACCCCTCGCCAGAGCACGCTTGCCAGAAAACCCAGGGCGTCGCCGACGCTGCCGCCTCCGACTGCGACGATGGTCAACGGCCGGGTAGAACGCCTTTCGAGGATCTCTTCGGCAAGGTCTTCGATGCGCTCGAGTGTTTTCAGCCCCTCACCTGCCTCGACGCGAATCGCGTCGGGAAAACGCTCGATAGCCTGCACGGGAAGTGCCTCATCGATCACGACGACTGCATGTTCGGGGATCGTAAGTGAGTCGAGTGAGGCGAATAGTACGGGGTCTATACCCCCCGATCGGTCAGTTGTCTGTGTCATCAGAGCCACACCTATGTGCTTCTTGCGCTACAAGTGAGACGAAGTCGCCTCGCGAGGATCCTGAACTTCGATCGGGATCCGAAAATTTTCAATCCCTCTCCCAAATACTCACATTGTGCCGATTTATGCGCCTCTAGGCTACTTTAACCTACATGTAGGATAAGGTAGTCCACGTGCTCGTAGGTCATGTTTCGTGTCGATTTCAGAGTTTCTGAACGTGTTGGCATCGACTTTGCTTCTCTTGTGGGTCGGACATCGAAAGCTACGAGGAGCAGCCGATGAAAATGCACCGAAGAAATCACCGAAACGTTCTCATGACCCTGATTGCAGTCGCGATAGCATTTGCGACGACCGGCTGCGAAAAAGGGCTCTTCTCGCTCGATCACGAGCAGGTCGAATTCACCACGCCGGGTGACAAGCAGACGAAAGCTGACGATCCGGATGGCGAACCTGTCATCGACGAAACGGAGCCTGTCGAAGGGTGCATTCCCAATGACCGTTTCTTCCTGCGCGAAGTCTGGGCACCGGCCGTCTCGAATAACTGCGCATCCTGCCATAATGGACAGGGCGCAGCGAAAGACTCGGAATTCGTGCTCTATAACTCGGGCTGGGGCAACTACCTCGACGCAAACTTCCGCGTGATGTCCGAGTTGGCTCAGACCAAGCGCGACGGTGAGTCAGTGCTCATCCTCAAGGCACTCGGTCGTGTAAGCCACGGCGGTGGAGCCGTGATGCAGGAAGGTGACGCGACGCACCAACGCCTCGAAGCCTTCGTGAACCGTGTCGAGCAGGGAGCCGCCTGCCAGAGCGCAAACGACGAAGAGTTCTATGAGGATGTCGAATTCCTCGATGCGCAACAGGTGCTGCGCAAAGCAACGCTTTCGTTGGCCGGTCGTCTTCCGACCCAGGCCGAATATGACGCTGTTGAGGCCGATGGTCTCGATCCTGTGATCGACCAGGTGATGACCGAAGACGGTTTTTACAACCGGATTGTCGAGACGTTCAACGACTTGCTCCTCACTGACCTCTACCTGCCCGGTGACGATGCCGTCGAACTTCTGGATGAGGATCTCTTCCCGAATCGCATGTGGTACGACGATATCGGCAACGATGACGAGCGACGTGCCGCCCGCAACGCGACCAACGATGCGATTGCACGCGAGCCGCTCCAGATGATTCGCCACATCATCAGCCAGGACCGTCCTTTCACCGAAATCTTGATGGCCGATTACACCCTGGTCACTCCCTAC
>CAYFTY010000907.1:0-2357 GCA_964346045.1 uncultured Bradymonadales bacterium
AGAATTTTCGGCCGACTGCGATCGGTAGTGATAACCGCGGCGGATCGCGCCTCCCGCGGTACCTGAAATCAGGATCGGGAATTCGTCGAGCGAGTGCGTGCGTCCCCGGGAGACATCGGTAGTTCCCAGCACCAGGCAATTATCCAGCAGCCTGGTATCTCCTTCCTGAATCGCAGCGAGACTCTCGACCATATAGGTGAACTCGCCCATGATCTGCTTGACGATTGCATTCACCTCGGGCTGGTCGCCTGGCTCGTCATGTGTGAGTTGATGATGCCCGGCCGAAGCCCCTTCAAAGAGCAGATTATTCACCGGGCCCGTCATGAAGTTGCTGAATACTCGCGTCTGGTCGCAGGCGAGAGCGAGCGAAACGATGTCGCAGAGCGCTCGATTCTTGGCCCTGATCTGCGGACGACCGTCGATGTCGGGATACTCGGGGAGCGGTTCTTCAGGCCGCATGCATGCAGCCAGGTCGGGCGGATCCTCCTCGAGACGCGCAAGTCGAAGCTCGAGCTCGCGAATTCCTGAGAGATGCTGATCGAGACGGGCGCGGTCGGCCGCACCCACCCTGGATTTGAGGCGATTTGCATCGTCGAGTACAGCATCGAGTACGCTGCGCCTGAGCGCAATCCGCGGATCGACTTCCACCTCTTCTCCGGGTTCTCGAAAACCTGCTCCAAAGATTCGCTCGAAGAGCGCAAAGGGGTCGGTTTCGGCAGGGTTCCGGTTATCCGGTCCATTGAACGAAAATCCACCGGCTGCTTCAGCGCCGTATTCCAGCGATCGGAAGCGGGTATCGCCCCCGATCTCGCGCGCCACGATCTGGTCGATACTCGGGCCTGCGAAGGTCTTGTGTTCACCCTCTACGATCAGCGGCATCCCCGTGAGGATACCCGCGAGACCGGCCGTATGGGGCACCGAGTTCGGCGTCTTCACCTCGGTTCCTGTCACGATGGTGATGTCGTCTTTGACCGGAGCCAGCGGCTCTAGCTGCTCGGTGAGCTCCCACCCTTCGCCCTCGGTCTGAGGCACCCATCGCTCGGGATGGACGCCATTCCCCCAGTAGAAAAGGCCGAAGCGACACGGAAATGCCCCGCCATTGGCGTAGGCCGTGCCGTTCTCATTGACGAAAATATCGAGAATCGGGAGACCGACCGAAACTGCGGCTCCTCCCAACATTCCTTTCAGTACTGCTCGGCGAGACAACTTCATTCTTCGCCTCCTTCGACGGGAGTCGCCGTTCGAAACGCGGGACTCGTGACCAGCGCGTGAATCAGCGTCAAGAGATCGTATCGAGATGCTTCGAAAACCGTGGCGAGATAGTCGACGTTTGGCTCGTCGGCTACTTCGACCTCGTGACCCGTGGCGTAGGTGTAGAGTTTCTTCGAAATACAGGGTCCAAATCGCTCGTGATCATGGATGAGCTGCGCCAGATCCGACATGGTCTCGAATGGTTCGCCGTCTACTCGTCCACTCGCGTCGATTTCGTACCCGTTGTCCGTCTGACGATAGCGGCCAATTCCATCGAAATGTTCGAACGAAAGACCGATGGGATCGGTGATGTTATGACATGACGCACATGCCGGATCGGCAAGGTGCTCCTGGATGCGATCGCGTAGCGTCGGCGTGTCTCCCGAAGGCACCGGAATCGAGGTATCGACGCCCGAAGGAGGCGGTGGCACAGTCCGGCAGAGAAGCTTGGTCTGCACAAACATCCCGCGCAACGTCGGAGAGGTAGACACCGGATGCGCCCAGAGTGCGAGGAAACTGGTCTGCCCCAGAAGTCCCACACGCGGGTGGTCGTCTGCGTATACATATTCGGCAAACCCTTGCCGCGCGGGCGCCTTCACGTTGTAAATCGACGCCAGCTTCGGATTCAGGAAGGTTCGACGCGTCGTCATGATATCGCGGAAGTCTCCCTTCTCGTCGAAGACGATATGCTCGATCATACGCAGCGTTTCTTCCCGCGCAGACGGCCCCACCTCTTCAGAAATATGAGGAAAGAGCTCAGGCGCCTTATTTAGATCATCGAGACGACCAAGCTCGAAGAGGTCTGTAAAGAAGGCCCTGACTCCTTCGCGGGCCCGCGGGTCTTCGAGCATGCGCCAAACGTGCTCATCCAGCGTATCCTCATTTGTGAGCTCTTTGGCTGCGGCAGCCGCAAGCAGATCGTGGTCGGGCGTGGTATTCCAGAGAACGAAAGCAAGACGCGTCGCCATCTCGAAGTCATTCAACGCTCGAGCCCCATCCGCAGCCGGCTCAGCTCGGTAAAGGAAATTCGGTGATTGCAGCAGCGCCGCGAGCCCGAACTCCATACCCTCCCAGAAATCGTCGAGTGTAACGGTGGCATTTCGAGC
>CAYFTY010000908.1:0-2352 GCA_964346045.1 uncultured Bradymonadales bacterium
TCGGCGAGACATCAGTAAAACTAAGTCGTGATCGCCGCTTGCCAGGTCGAAGCGTATCACGCGTGCTCGAAACGCGCGCCGATGTAGGCATCACGCTCGACGGCGACGCCGACCGCGTGATCCTGACCGACGAGCGCGGCAATGTCGTCGACGGTGACCGCATCATCGCTCTGTGCGCCATGAATCTCAAAGAAGAGGGACTGCTCGAGAATAACACGGTCGTCACGACCGTGATGAGCAATATCGGCCTCGAGATCGCACTGAAAAAGAACGGTATCGAGATGGTCCGCTCTCAGGTCGGCGATCGCTACGTCGTCGAAGCCATGCGCCAGGGTCCTTTCAATCTGGGCGGTGAACAATCCGGACACCTGATCTTTCTCGACCACACGACGACAGGGGACGGCATGCTCGCTGCGCTTCAGGTGCTCGCGATCATGCAGCGGACCGGAAAACCCCTGAGCGAGATCTCCGAGGTCATGTCTGAATTCCCTCAGGTTCTCGTCAATGTCGAGGTGCGAGAGAAGCCTCCACTCGATGATCTCGAGAACTTTCAGAAGACACTAAAAGACGTCGAGGAGAAACTCGGGGAAGAAGGCAGGGTCGTCGTTCGCTATTCGGGTACGGAACCCAAGGCTCGCGTCATGGTCGAGGGTCCGGAGGAAGACATCGTCTACACACATGCGAATCAGCTCGCCGAAAGTCTTCGAAACGAGATCGGCGGCTAACGTCCTTTCGAATCAGGAAATATTATGAGTACACGACGCCGACCTCGACTCGGAGTCAATGTCGATCACGTGGCGACCATCCGGCAGGCACGCGGAGTCACCTACCCCGACCCTGTCACAGCGGCAGCGATTGCCGAGCTTGCGGGCGCCGACCAGATCACCGTTCACCTGCGACAAGATCGTCGTCACATTCAGGACCGCGACGTGCGCGTTCTGCGCGATACGGTCCAGACCCGTCTCAATCTCGAGATGGGGGCCACCGAAGAAATGCTCGAGATCGCGCTCGCGACGCGACCCGACATGGTCACTCTCGTACCTGAGAACCGCGAAGAGCAGACGACCGAGGGTGGCCTCGACGTCGCCTCGCGCATCGAAGACTTTCGGGCCTACGTTTCGCGCCTCAAAGAATCGGGCGCGCACATCAGCATGTTCATCGACCCCAAGCCCTCGCAGATCGAGGCATCGGTGGCGGTGAACGCCGAGTATATTGAACTCCATACCGGCGATTACTGCGTGCAACGCACTCAGTTCGACTCTGAAGAGGCCTTCGAATCACACCAGGCCATGGAGCTCGAAAAGCTCGCAGACGCCAGCACGCTCGCAGCGGATGAAGGCTTGAATGTGGCGGCGGGTCATGGTCTCGACTACGATAACGTCATTGCGGTGGCGGCCATCCCCGAAATCGAAGAATTCAACATCGGCCACAGTATCGTCGCCCGAGCCGTCCTGGTCGGGTTCGATCAGGCGGTGCGCGAAATGATCGAAACGCTGAATCTGGGACGTCAACACTACGACCGCTGAGGCACGCATGCGACTCGTCACGCCTGAAGAGATGCGCGAGATGGACCGTCGAACGATCGAGTCTGTCGGCATTCCCGGCATCGTTTTGATGGAGCGCGCCGCTCTCGGCGCCGTCGATACCCTCCTCGACGAATTCGAGCTTTTGCGCGGACGCGTCGGATTCATCTGTGGGTCCGGAAATAACGGGGGTGATGGGCTGGTCATGGCCCGCATGCTCGAACATATTGGTGTGGAAGCGATCGTGGCGCATCTCGGTGCGCCCGATTCTTATGGCGGTGACGCGGGCATCGCCTTCGAGGTTTCGCGGAACCTGGGACTCGAGCTCGTCGACCTTTCGGATCTCGATGAAGACGCCGTCACCCGGGCTCTCGAAGAATTGCCCGAGTGCGACGTATGGTGTGACGCACTCCTTGGTACAGGCATCGACCGCGAGGTCAGTGGCCCCTACGCGAGCGCGATCGAATTTCTGAGCCAACAGAATGGCCTGCTCGCAGTCGACATCCCCAGCGGTCTGAGTGGCCGCAGCGGCCAGATCCTCGGAACGTGTGCGCCGGCCGATGTCACGGTCTCATTTGGCCTTCCCAAGATCGGTCAGGCACTCTTCCCGGGCCGAGACCTCTGCGGCGAGTTGGTGGTTGTAGACATCGGAATCCCGGACGACGTCGAAGAAGCCGTGAGCGCCACGGCCATCGGACTCAATCCCGACGATATCAGAGTCCACCGGCGGCCATCGACCATGCACAAAGGCGACGCCGGGCGGGTACTCTGTGTGGGCGGCTGCCGGGGCACGACCGGAGCCATTCTGATGACAGCACAGGCCGCCCTC
>CAYFTY010000909.1:0-2351 GCA_964346045.1 uncultured Bradymonadales bacterium
GATCAGGCCCGAGCCATCTCCGAGACTCTGGCCGACATGCAGCGCGCACAGCCCATGGACCGGCTCGTCTGCGGCGACGTCGGCTTTGGCAAGACCGAAGTCGCGATTCGCGCCGCGATGAAGGCCGCGCTCGACGGGCGCCAGGTCGCCGTACTCGTGCCAACGACGATCCTCTGCGAGCAGCATCTGAAATCGTTCCGAGAGCGTTGCGAAGCGTTCGGCGTCCGGGTCGAAGCTCTAAGTCGTTTTCGGACGACCAAAGAGGCCAACGCCATCATTGAAGCGACGATGGCCGGCAAGGTCGACATCCTCATCGGTACACACCGCATCCTCGGAAAGAAGGTCGAGTTCAGGGACCTCGGACTCCTTGTCGTCGACGAAGAGCAGCGCTTTGGCGTGGTGCATAAAGAAAAGATCAAGAAGCTCAAGGCCAATATCGACGTGCTCACGTTGACCGCGACGCCTATTCCGCGAACTCTGCAGATGAGCCTCCTGGGGATTCGCGACCTGAGCATCATTGCGACACCGCCACACGATCGTCTGGCAGTACGGACCCATCTGGCGCGCTTCAATGATCACGTGATTCGTGAAGCCATCATGCGCGAGATTGGAAGGGGCGGGCAGGTCTTCTTCGTGCACAATCGCGTCAAGACCATCGAAGAAATGCGCGAGCACCTCGAGAAAGTCATACCCGAGGCCCGCATCGCGATCGCGCACGGGCAGATGGGTGAGAGTAAACTCGAAGAAGTGATGGTCTCGTACATCAAGGGAAAGACCAACGTCTTGCTGGCTTCGAGCATCATCGAGAGTGGGCTCGATATCCCGAACGCCAATACGATCATCGTCAATCGTGCCGACCGATTCGGGCTCTCGCAGCTCTATCAGCTTCGCGGGCGCGTCGGACGCGGAAAAGAGCGCGCGTTTGCTTATCTTTTGATCCCCGCGCGCACGAAGCTCAAAAAAGACGCCGAAAAACGACTCGAAGTCATCGAGACCCATACCGAGTTGGGGAGCGGCTTTCAGGTGGCGACCTACGACCTCGAGATTCGCGGTGCTGGTAATCTGCTCGGCGACGATCAAAGCGGCCACGTCGCAGCGGTCGGGCTCGACCTCTACACCGAGCTTCTCGAAGAAGCGATCGATGACCTGCGCGACGAAGAGAGTGAGGCTGTCGGAGATATCGAGCCCGAGGTGAACGTGCCGATTCCGGCCTTCATCGGCGAAGAGTATATCCCGGCGACATCGCTCCGGCTGATGTTCTACAAGCGATTCTCACTCGCCCGCACCCTCGACGAACTCTATGACACCTACGGCGAGTTGAGCGATCGGTTTGGTGAACCACCCGAGCCCGTGCAGAACCTGCGAGATCTCATCGAACTCAAAGTCATGCTGCGCAGTCTGCGAGCGCGCCGACTCGATGTCGGACCTTCGGCAATTCGCGTCGAGCTCGATCCAACGACTCCGGTTCGCCCCGATCGGATCGTCGATTTCATGAACGAGTCGCGCGGCAAGCTCAAACTCACCAAAGACATGCGTCTGATCTGGCGGCTCTTGCCCGATGAGTCGGCCAAGCCTCTCGAATCGGCGCGCCAGCTCTTGAGGATTTTGGGCGAAATGGTGGGGTGAGGTTGTCCCTTTCGACGCCATTCGGCGGCGATTTCCCTCAGAAAACGCATCCTCCGAGGTTCGGATGAGTGCTTCTGTCCACCTTCTTGAAAATCAGCACTCATCGCCAAAGGCGACTCGTCCTCAAAAAAGGACAGCCGGCAAAAGCCGGCTGGACAGAAACTGCGCGTATTCAAAAACCATCAGGCAGCGCGTGTCGGCGCCTGCTCTTTCGTCGGATCCGCCTGCGGACCTCTCACGAGAGTTCCGGGGCGCGCTTCGGTGAACTGGTCGTCTTCGAGCACCACTTCTCCAGCGCAGATCGTCATCTTGTAGCCGCTTGCGCGCTGCACGAGTCGGCGTCCGCCGGCCGGCAGATCCTTGACCATTTTTGGCTCACCGAGCGAGAGGTTCTCGTAGTCGATGATGTTCACATCGGCTCGATAGCCAGGCTTCAGAAGGCCGCGGTCGAAAAGGCCGTAGGTCTCGGCCGTCTGACGCGTCTGGCGATAGATCATATACTCGAGCGGCAGCGTTTCGCCGCGCTTTCGATCGCGCGTCCAGTGCGTGAGCATGAAGGTCGGCATGCCGGCATCACAGATGGCTCCGCAGTGTGCGCCGCCGTCTGAAAGACCCATGCGTACCCGCTCGTGCTGGTGCATCTCGTAGAGCGGCTCGAGGTCGAAATCGGCGTAGTTGAAGAGCGGGAAGTAGAGAAAGCTCTGCCCGTCGTTCGCGATGAGCGC
>CAYFTY010000910.1:0-2344 GCA_964346045.1 uncultured Bradymonadales bacterium
GTGCCGGTGCATCCGTCGAACTCCTCGATAACGACTCGGTTTCAAGCGAGGTCGACGGATGCACCGGCACGGGCCAGCCGCCTGCAGACTGCAGCATTTGCGAGGCGGGTGGCACGCCCGATTGCGTCGAGAATATCTGCGGTGCCGGAATGGCCTGCTACTTTGGAAAGTGTTCACTGCCCGCCGATTACGACGTGACATTGACGTGGGATTTCAGTGAGCCGAACGTCGATCTCGACCTCTGGGTCGAGATGCCCGACGGCTCGATGGTCCACCCCGGCAACCTGACCTCGGGTCCTGCCGAGATGGCCAATATTTCAGACGGCGCCGTGTCGTCGAGTTCAGAAGAGGCCGGTGGATACTGCGAAGGTGAGGCAGATCGAGATTGCGAAGACTTCGAGGGCACCGAAGCCGATTGCCCGGACACCTGCCAGATCTTGCGTGAAGAGGCCGGCGGGACGTGTTTCTCGGAGCCCACAGCATGCAGGGAATGGTGGCGCGACTTTGTGTACTGCCCGATCGATTGCCGCCAGTACTGTGATCCCGAAGTCGACCCGGGATGCCCCAACGAGTGCCTCCAGTCAAACGGTGCCACCCGGGTGGCGTGTTTCGAATGTTCGGGAAGCGTCCAGGTCGACCGAGGTTGCACCGAGCAGAATACCCAGAACGACTGCGAGAATCAGGATGATGGCTGCTTCTGGGTCGAACGACCGGGCGAAGCTACCTGCGTAGGAGGTCGCGTACGATGCGAGAATCTGAATCAGCAGCGCTGCTCTGACGTTTCGTACTGCACGTGGAATCAACCTCCCGCCGTCGAACGACTGGAGTTTCCGCCCTACATTGAGCGAATCGTCTTCAATCGCGCGATCACGCGGCCGATCACCTTCTGGGTCGTCAACCGAGAGGGGGCCGACACCAACGAGCAGATTCCGTTTGAAGCCGCTGTTCGCGTTCGCGACGGAGTCGACTACAAACTACAGGGCTTCGTGGGCCCCGAAGCCGGCTCGCGAAGCATCGAATACCGCTACGAGTTGGGTGAGAGCCAATGAGAGCCTCTACATTTCTGTGCATCATCCTGACCCTCGGGCTCGTGGCCTGTGGGAGCGGAGAGGTGCCGGTCGGTCGTGAAGACATGACTCCGACTTTCGACCCAGATGCCGGGACATCCGATATCGGCGGCTCAGGCGCCAATGAAGCGTTTTCGGAGATTCTGCAGGGGGCCTGCGAGAAGGCATTCGACTGCTGTGATGAAAATATCGCGCGGCAAATCGCTGGCGTGTCATTCCGCGACGAATGCGCCGGTGACTCGATCCAGGCATTTTCGGCCACCACGGTGCGAAGCGTCAGTGAAGCGGCGCTGGCAGGCACGATCGAGGTTGATCCATCAGCCGCGGGGCTCTGTCGACAGGCGCTTCTGGCATCGACATGCGACGAATGGACAACCGTCGACCCACTCTTTCTCGATCTTCCAGGCTGCGCCGAAGTGATCGTCCCGCAACTCGGGCCCGGAGAAGAATGCACCGATGATTTCGAATGCACGACAGGCCTCTGCCTGGATACCGATTCGGGGCGCGCATGTGTCGAGTTGGTCGAAGACGGAATGCCCTGCGACCCCGAGGCTGGCATATACTGTAAGCCGACGAGCACCTGCGACAATTTCGAGGCCTTCGAATGCGTACCACTCGCGCGAGCGGGAGACGCCTGCGTGGCTGATATCGATTGCCTTTCTCAAGAGTGTGAATCGATGGGTGACGAAGAGAGCGTATGCAAGGCCCGAGGTTCGGTCTGTGAAATGGCCGAGCGCTGAGGCATTTGGACACCAGGTGCCTGCTGCGCGTAAGCTAACGAGAGCATGCACAAAGCAAAGCAGCGGTAGGGATTCGATGAAAATTCTTGTGATGCTCATAGTGGTGGCTTTTGCAGGGTGGAGTTGCGGCAGCGACGAGGTACCGGTCGAACGCAATAACGGCAATAACACCACGTCGGATGCCGGCGTTCAGGATACCGGTGGCAGCGAAAACGAACTCGCCCTGCGCGAGATCTACACGGGTGTTTGCGAGAAAGCATTCGACTGCTGCATCGAGTCTCAAGCACGCAGTCTCAGTGGCGTGAGCGAGGTCGAAGCATGTCCGGTTGCGGCCCTGCAACCGTACTCCAGCCTCACGGCCGCAAGCCTCGACGAGGCTCTCGCAAAGGGCTCGATCGAGGTCAGCATCGGCAATGTGAGTGCCTGTCAGATGGCCGTAGCCCAGACGAGTTGCGAGGATTGGACGACGACGGATCCATTTGCATTGGTGACTGCCTGCGACGACCTGATTGCGCCGCAGCTCAATGAGAATGACCC
>CAYFTY010000911.1:0-2343 GCA_964346045.1 uncultured Bradymonadales bacterium
AATTCACTCGACCCGGACTTGCAGCCGTTCAACATTGCGAAGACGACCGTCACCATGATGATCGATCTCATCGAAACTCCAATCTCTGGCCCTTGATTTGGGCACATTGTGTGATTTCTCGAACACTCAAACATGCGCTTTTCGAAAGCGTCCCACCGCACGGCACCGCGGCGCGCGTCAGCCCGTAGAAGCCAAATCCGCCCCATCGATAGGCCGTGAGCCAACAACCTCTCTCATCTCTTTCATAGGCTATGAGCTCGTCGGCGCCATTGCCGTCGAGCTGAACCGCCGCGAAATCGATCAGTGGACGCGCCAGTGCGCTGCCGCGCCAGGTCTCGACCAAACGTTTCCCATCCCAATCGAGAACCCAGACCGTGCGGTGGGGCTCGGGCTCATCGTGGCGTTTCTGACGAGACCAGATTCCGAGTAAGACCTCGTCGACTCCGTCGTCGTCGAGGTCGGCGAGAGCGATGCTCCACGCCTGATACACCCTGCTCGTCCATCCACCGATGCGCACGAACCCCTGCGTCCTCGCGTCATCGAAAAAAGCATCGACTCGTAGACGCTCGCCGTCGATTCGTAGAGTCCCCGACCAATCTGGTGGCTCCTCGGATCCGAGCTCATTCAAAGCCAGAAGCAAGCTGCTGCATGCCGCAAGGCAGATCCAAATTTTCACCCTTTTCTGAAATGACATCGCGTCCTCGATATATCATGCAAATGGGTCCCGCCGCGCATTCTATTTCATCGAGTGTCCGTGTACCGTTCGCGAACCGCCTTTCCATAGACTCCCGCGTGGGACAGGTGCCCGAGCAGGCGTACGGTCACTAAGTCCTCGGATCCGCGCACCCAGAATCACTACTTTCTTCATCTTTGCCTCCGTGTTCCTATAACTTCATGAGGTACACGTTCTTGCGGCTCGTCGCGTTCCATCGAATTCAATTCGGATCCGCGAGCCAACTTCAGACCTGATGAGGAGTCCATGGACAAGCCGAGATTCATATACGGAACCGCCTGGAAAGAGGGCGATACCCAGCGCCTGACCCGGCTCGCAATCGAGACCGGCTTTCGAGGAATCGACACCGCCAATCAGCGCAAACACTACTGGGAAGACGAGGTAGGCCTTGCCATTGCGTCTTCGATTCACGACGAACTCGTCGACCGCGAAGAACTCTTTTTGCAGACGAAATTCACGTATCTACGAGGTCAGGACGAACGCATCCCATACGACCCCGAGGCGAGCTTTAGGAAACAGGTCGAACAATCGTTCGAGAGTTCCCTCGAGCACCTGCGTGTCGATTTCATCGAATCGTATTTGCTGCACGGGCCGCACTCACGGGAAGGTCTGCACGATGCAGACCGCGAAGTCTGGCGTACGATGGAAGGCCTGCTCGAAGACGGACGGATCGGAGCCGTCGGCATCAGCAACGTCACCGCCGACCAGCTCGATGAATTGCTGAACTGGGCTCATCACCCGCCTTCGTTCGTGCAAAATCGCTGCTATGCCAGCACGGGCTGGGACCATGAGGTGCGCGCAATCTGCGACGCCAACGACATCGTCTACGAAGCGTTTTCTCTGCTCACGGCCAATCGAGACGTTCTAGAAACCAGCGAGATTCGAGCGATTGCCGGTGCTCACGAAAAGACCGTTCCCCAGGTGATTTTCCGATTCGCGATCGAGGTGGGTATGGTGCCACTGACCGGCACGTCGTCTGAAGCACATATGAGAGAAGACCTCGCGATATTTGGATTCGACCTCAGCGATGCCGAAGTCCGAACCATCGAGGAGATCGCTCTTCGAGGCTAAACGCCATGACGGGAGTCTGCATCTTCAGCTCTTGCGGGCTCGCCATGATTCCTGCGCGATGCACGGCGTCGTTTTGTTGCCCGAGACGACATTTCGCGGCACCCTCGGCACGTTGCGCAGAGAGGAGAACCCGTGCAGACCCAGACAAAGAAAACCATCGCCGCCCTGGCTGGCGCTGCGATCCTGGCCGGGCTTCTGGCAACCTGGTTTGCAACGCGACCGACCGAGGTGCCGACCACCCGCATCGAATCCCGCGCCGTCAGCGAAGTCTACGTCGTGACGGGACGAGTTCGTTCGCAGACCATCAGTACCATCGGAAGCGAGCTCGCTGGGCGAGTCGCGAAAGTGCACGTGCGGGAAGGCTCAAAACCCGCTCGCACCTCGCCACTCGTCGACCTTCAACCCATCGATGCCGAGCTGGCGGTTCGTCAAGCCGAGGCAAATCTCGAGATCGCACGTCGCGAGCTGCAGCGGGTTCGCCGAGGCGCAACCCGGGCTCAGAAAGAGCAGATACGAGCCGATGTGTCAGCCGCGCAGGC
>CAYFTY010000912.1:0-2342 GCA_964346045.1 uncultured Bradymonadales bacterium
GAGCCCGCAGCAATACGGGTGATCGTTTGTCCCTGAAGCATCGAGACTGTGCTGAGGTCGAAGGTCATTGCTTCGGCGATGGCGAATCGTGCCGTCTCGCGAAAGGTCGCCTCGAAATCCGAATTTTCGTTGGCCACGCGCGTCACGTAGCGCGACGTCGGCAAGATGTCGAAGGTGCGTCTGAAACGCTGGGCTTCGATATCCCAGTTCTCGCTTGTGATGGCGACGCGTGGGCCGCTGGCAAAGGTGCGGCGGTCTGCGGTGAATGCGTCGCGCGGGGCCGGATAAGATGTGAAGAGCCTGGGGTCGACGTGTTGAAACGACTCGTCGAGCGCTGCGCGCCCGATCTCGGTATCGCCCTGGTGGTATGCTCTAAACATCGTCTCCTGAGTCAGGCGCATCGAGAGGTAATCGTCGAGCCACTGCGACGAGAGCGGGGCCTGCGACTCGAACGAAATCGAGTACTGCGTCTTGGTCATTCTCTGCAGGTCGGCACGAGCGGCGTCGATATCCGGCACATCGCTCAGGAGCGCAGGGTCCACGCCGCCGAGCACTCGCGTAGACCTGCGGCCGTCGACCGTAATTTCGAGTCGTACACCGAGCAACGCCTCTGAGGTGACGCGGTCTTCGAGCGGGGGCACCGTATAGGTATCACTCGTCATCACGCGGTCGTCTGACGTTCTGAGTTCGACACTTCGTGTGTCGGGGCCATCCGCCGGAGCGCGGTAGACGATCTCGTACGCCTGCTGAGGCTGGCGCTGCACCCATTCGGTCAGCGGTGTGTCGACATCCGCATACGCCTGAATCTCGACCTTCTGCCCCGAGGTGTACTGAACCATGAGATCGACGGCTCCCGAAAAGCCATTGGGCCCCAGGAACAACACTTCGGGGCCTGTTTCGAGCGCCACCAGATCGGATGGATCAGGAGGGTCGACCTGATCGCCGGCATCGCTGATCACGACCGTGAGATCGTGGTCGAGTTGCGCCGTCTTCAGAAGGGCTCCCCACACCGGGTCATTCGGGTCGAAATTCGAGTAGATGGTGTTGAGCTGAGCTTCGAGTTCGCTGCCTGCGCTCACGAACGGACGCACGGAATCGGTCGTGAGCGGTGCGGCCACGTTATTAGCCGAAAAGCGAACTTCGCCGGCATATTGCGACTGCAGGTCGTCGACCACACCGCCGATGTGCGCTGCAAAGGCAGGGTCTTTCCAGAACGAATTGACGCTGCCTGATGTGTCGATGAGCAAGAGAACTTCGAGCGGTGCGACCGTCGAACGCTCAAGAGCGTGGGGCACGAGTTCTCCTTCCTCGTAGACGGCAAACGCGCCAGCCCCGAGTCCGGCGACCCCTTGCCCGTTGGCATCTTCGGCCTCGACGTAGAGTCTCACCTGCGAGAAGGCGGCGGCATCGATCTCGAAGTTATTCAGCAGGTCGACCTCATCGACCGGCCCGACCTGATCGTCTGACGCAAATGGTTTGCCGTTGAGGTAGAGCTGGCCCTCTGCGTCCTCTGAAATTCGATTACCCTGCAGGGTGATTGCGTCTCCGAAGGCGCTGAGGGCAAGTCGGTCCTCGTCGCTGAGTTCGGGATCCTGCAGCAGCAACACAGGGCTTGCTACGTTGACGTTGGCGCGGCCCTGCGCGAGAGACTCTTCGAATGAGCCGGCGGTCGAGAAGCGCAATTCGAGCTGTCGCCCCTCGAGTTGGTTTGCCTGCCAGACCCGATCGAGCACCGGCTGCCATGTATCGAGATTGCGGGTCGAGACATACGAGAGCCCCACCCGGATGTCGGCGTAATCAGGCTCGGGCATGGCCGTCAGAGAGGCGGCATCGCTGCGGTCAGTAAAGGTTGCGTCGATGTTTACGACGTCTAGATGTGTGGTGGTGCCGCCGCGTTCGAGCCGCACAATCGGTAGTTCGAGCATCACGCTACCATCGGCGGCCACCGAGCCGCGCTCGGCCATGGGGATTTCATCGAGGAGTAGGCTTTCGAGCCCCGAAGTGTCGGCCTGCATGAACTCCATGCCGTCACCCTCGTTTGTGCCAAATCGGGCCTCCCATGCTGCGATGTCTTCTTCGTCAGCCTGTGGGTTGAACTCGTGCTCCACCTCTTCGAAGAGTGCCGTTTCATAATCGGCGCGAGCGATGCCATCTTCGAGGGGACCGACGACCTCGGCCTGCCAACCAGCCTCGCGATAGAGATGCGCGAGCAATTCGGCTCGGTCTCGCATCGTGCCTGCACCACTGCGAAGCGCCGCTCGCGGGCCTGCCATCACCGAATCGGCATCTTCGCGAAACTCGGGTCGCAGGTTGTTTCGCACCGCCGGTACCAGGGCGATCTC
>CAYFTY010000913.1:0-2339 GCA_964346045.1 uncultured Bradymonadales bacterium
CAGTATTTCCCGAAACACTCATCGCCGTTTCTTTATGGCGAACCTTGTTTCTCGAGAGCAGTTCCTGGATGGCATCGGAAACAATAGACGCGTTCATCAATGCCCCGTCGACGATCGTCTCAGGAGGCAGTGACTCATGATCAAATGCCTGAAGCTGAAGCCCTTTTTTGGACTGCTTCACAATGCACAATTTGACCGCGCTAGAACCGATGTCCAGGCCAACGCAATTTCGACCCCTGGCCATGCAGCGAACCTCTCTTTTGTTGAATATGAATTCTGTTGCATGTTGCCACGCGACAGAAAAAAGTGTCAAGAAATCCTAAGTCTCCGTGACCCGCTTTTCTCGATACCTTCACAGGTTTCCATGGCCTGTGGAGATGTCAAAAAAATATCGTAGCCTCGACTCAAAAAGCACTCGTTTTGGGCTTGCAGAAGCACGCTCGGGCCTACACAATGCGCCGCGAAAGGCGTCACCGAGGCGGCGCATTCACCTGCACAATCAAAACGAGGAAGGCTTAATGGCTGAATCTTCTGGAACACTATACCTCTTCGACACCGCGACCGTCGAGCAGATCGCCGAAGTCGACACATCGGGGCTCGATGTGCTCTTCCCCGAGGGCATCGGCTGGACCGAAGTCCTCGACTGCCGGATTCCGCCCTACACCGAGAATAGTATCGAGGAGAACTGCCACCTCGCAGAACATGTCCGAAAGCAGTTCATCCTGGTGACCGAAGACCAGATCAAAGACGAGACCCCACCGAGTGCCTGAGATCATTCGCTTCGCACTTTCCAGCGCTCGCCCGCGGCCGACTCCACACGTCCGCTCGCCACGAGTGCCTCTAAAACGGAGCGGGTTTGCGCGAAGTTCCAGCCCTGGGATGTGAACCAGATTGCCGCCTCACGCAGTGACGCTCCGCGGGGCCGCTGCGAAAAGAAATGTTCGAGATCGACGAGCTTCGCAAGATCGAGTTGTGGATCGACCCTCACCGAATCGGGCTGCGGGCGCCCCTGAACGAGCCATTCGAGATAAGCCTCCTCGAGCGCACGCGTCGTAACGCCTGACGAGATCTCGCGACGCGAAATCTGTTCGGCAACCTGCGCAGAAGGCGTTCGCAAGATCGATTGCAATTCGTATTCGGCCGCCGCCCAGAGCCCCCAGCTTCGAGGGTCGGCGAGCGTCGCCGGGCCTGGAGGATGAAATGATCGCTCTCGCGCATACTCGAAGGCGGCCCGTATGATCACCACCATCTCTGCAGGATCATGCGTCAGTAGCGCAAAGATCGGCTCTTCGACCATATCGGAGAGATCGCCGAGATAATAAAGGGGTGTCGAAGCTCGAAAGAGTTCCGAGTAATGCCGCCAGTGATGGGCATGCGACTGAGCTTCTGTCATGCCCGGCAGCGCGGCGTGGGACTCGTAGTGTTGCGGTCCGAGCGACGGCCAGTCGACGGGCCCCTTCGACCCCTCTTGATCGGCCTCTCGCTCGTCTTTTCGCAGCCTCTCACGTTCTCTCAAGACCGCCAGTCCTTCTCGGCTCAGAACCCGGGCGGGGTTGATCTCTACCGCATGCTGCATGAGCTGCGTTTCGACCTCTTCCCGCGATAGACCGAGCTCTTCGGTCAGCGGACCAAGCTGAATCAAGGTCTGTGCTCGCGCCCGCGCGAGTGCGCCTTGCACAAGAAGCCCTCGCGAATCTTCTCCAGTGGACACTCGCCGATAGATCGGCTGCATAAGGTGCTCGATAAGCGGCTCTTCTTCGAGAGCGGCTTCTTCGAGCACGAAATCTGGAGACACCAGACCGAATGCAGCAAAGACCGTCAGGTTCAATTGTTCATAGAGCTCATCGAGTGGATCTTGCGTGTCATCGACCTGCCGCTCGTCAGCCAATGGAAGCTCCGTTCGTTTCGAGCGCATCCAACGCTCGATCCTGCGAGCGATACGGGCGAGTTCGGAACGATGAGATTGAGGTAGAGGCAATTCGGCGAGTGCCCCCGCATTGATTTCGATCACACCGCTTTCGTTGAGATAGCCATGGGTCCGCGCCCAGAAGGTGCCGAGAACCGAATTCAAAACGGCGAGGGCGGCGTACGCAAGCTCTTGATCGTCAAAGACCAGAACTAGCGCGCTGGAGCCCGCCAGTTCACCCTCTGCAAGGCTTGCTGCCTCGAGGCGGCGCCCATAGGTGCCAACCACAAGACGGTGCCCCGACAGTCGCGAAGGATAATGTTCCACGTGCTCATACCACTCACCAACCTCTTCCTGAACTCGACCAAAAGTCGACCTCCGCCGCAGTGGGATCTTATGAGGCCAGAGCCGATGGTCGAGTTGCTCTGGTAAT
>CAYFTY010000914.1:0-2339 GCA_964346045.1 uncultured Bradymonadales bacterium
GGGCCCGCGGATGCGCCGGCAGGTGCGGTGACGAGTGCCCGAGTGGCGCTGACGGCCAACGGTGTCGCCACGTTGCCATCGAATGTGAACTGGGCTCCTGGCGCGTCGAACCCAAAACCTATGATCTCGACTTCGTTACCGCCCGAGAGAGGGCCGATCTGTGGGCGAATCGAGGCGATGGTAGGTGCGTTGTTGGCGCGGTAGAGATAGCCGTCGACACGAACCGTCGCGTCGAAAACGCCTTCGACGAAGACGTCTGTCGGCCCGGCCAGAGACGATGGAGGTGCGACGACATCGATCCAGCCGCCACCGACGTCGAATGCCTGAACCGAGGCTTCATTGGGCCCGAAGAATACGCGCTGATCCGGAGCCACGCCGCGCGCTTCGATGCGGATATTCTCGCCGCCCGCCAGCAAACCAGATGCAGGCTCGATGCTGAGGATTTCCAGAGGTTCGTAGTAGACGACCCCATCTTCGAGTATTGCTGTGTCGTCGCGGGTCGTGACGCGCACATCGGCGAGGCCACGTGTGCGGGGCGGAGCGACGGCACGTATGAGCGTGTCGCTGAGGCGTACGATCTGCAGCGCAGGATCACGTCCAAAGCTCACGCCGACCGGGTCGTGGAAGCCACGTCCCCTGATATCGACTCCGATGCCGCCCTGTGTCGGGATTCTTTCGGGACTCACCGAGTCGATGACGAGGTCGTCTACGTAGGTGAACCCGTCGACGATCGCGCGCGATTCGCCGTCGGGGGCGATCACTTTCACCGTGACGGGGCGCGGCGCCGAACCTGGAGGCGTGCGCACGACGAGTGTGTCGCCCGATAAGCTTGCCTCGGCTTCATTGAGTCCAAAGACGACGAGCGAGCCATCTTCGAGTCCGGTTCCCTCAATCCGAACGAGTGTTCCGCCTGTGAGCGGACCACTCGCAGGCACGATTTGATCGAGTTCGAAGAGCGCTTCGTCACCCGAGTCAGGAGGTGGGCCAAAATCGAATTGGAAATTGACGTCTTTGGGGGTGCGTCCCCCGTCGAGGTTGTCTGTGTCCCCATCGGCGGCCGCATCGGTGGGACCCATGTCATCGTTATCGATGACCGGGAAATCAGCCTCGGGGATGTCGACAAAATCTTCGACGTCGACGCAATCACCACAGCCGAACGCGAAGAGAATTGCAAAGACGAGCGGCAGCAGGCCCGGCGAGTAGTTCCGCGACTTCGTGTTGGGCTCGTTCAAGTGCTGGCCGTCTGGTCAGAGGTTAATGAGAATGCCGTTGATTCCGAATGCATCCCAGTTCTCAGCGGCGAGATCCTGGTACGAGACCGAATTGTAGTCGAATCCAGGCGAGCTGATGGTCAGAATCTGCAGGATCAGCTGCTGTCCGGGATACGGATTCGGTTGCTGATCGGGCGGCAGCGACGAAAAGTCCGGAAAGGTGGGCAACCTGAAACTGCGCGCATTTCCGGGCAGGAAAATCTCCCACTGCGGCGCGAAGTTGAAATCGACGACAATGGCATAGATGAAATCGGGTTGATTGGTCGTATCCAGGGTGAATTCGACCAGGCCGTCGGTCGGATAGTTGCCAGCCGTCGGCGAGGTCACCTGGGCGATGCCCATCAGAGGAGGCATTGCAATGATCTGGTTGTAGCTCGTGATGCCTCGCTCGAACGCGGTACTGCTCGGGCCTCCGCCTGGAGTCACGGCCCCGCCGATTGCGGTCACTGTGACACCCGAAAGGTCGCCCGAGAGGGCCGGCATTTCGGTCGCTGAGATAATGTCGGCGTCACCTTCGGCCGGCGTTAGCTGTCCGAAGACACCCTCAAAGCCGAAATCGAGCCATGGCACGATCTGATTGGTTGTCGGGCCGTTTGGCAAGCGCGGAGGCTGGTTCAACTTGAAGGTCGCCGTCTGGTCGAGCGGGATGTTCATGTCGATGTCGGCGTTGTAGGTCATGCCATCTGCGGCCACCTGGAATCGCTTCACACCCATGATGCGTGGTTCGAATTCGCCGGTGAGATCATCGGAGACACCACCGATCGCGACGAGCGCGAGGTCACCCACGCGGCTGTTGAGCACGTATTGGCCGTTCCCGCGCACGATGTTGCCGCCGCCTGGATCGGGATTCGGAGTCGAGCGATTCACCTGCGTCGTGCGCACGATCACAATATTCGAGTGGAAGAGTTCGGGCTCGGCGAGCTTGTCGACCCCTGTGACGTTTCCGGTAAACGTTGCCGATGCACCGCCGCCACCGCCTTCGGGAGGCGGAGGCGGAGGCTGCAAAAAGATCGTGATATTTTCTGCGTCGACACGCTGAACGGTGCCTGAAGAGAGTCCGGCAGCCAC
>CAYFTY010000915.1:0-2338 GCA_964346045.1 uncultured Bradymonadales bacterium
CGATGAGTACCATGAGCATAAAAACGATCCCGGCCAGCGAGACCGCGCGACGTGACTGCATCCCGGGCGAATCTGGGTGCTCGGGTGCATCCTCGTGAACGGCCGCCAGCCCCGCTTCGTCATCGGGCGCCGGATTCGAGTCGAGAATTTCGCGCAAATTCAACGCGCTCTCGACACGATCGAACGGCTGTTTTTCGAGACAGGCCTGGACTGCCAGATCAAATGCAGACCCGCGGTATGCCCCCGGCAGATGGGGCGGATCATCGCGCAGATGCCGCACCATCACAGCCGAGGGTGACGCTGCTTCAAAGGGATGCTCACCCACCAGCAACTCGTAGAGAATCACGCCGACCGCGTAGAGATCCGCACGATGGTCCACAGAATCGCCCACGATATTTTCGGGACTCATATAATGAGGAGTCCCGAGAACCGTACCGTCCTGGGTGAGTGTTTTGAGAGCTCCTTCGCCCTGCTCGTCTTGGACGAGCTTGGCAATGCCGAAATCGAGGATCTTCACAACCTCTTCGACGGTTCCTTCGAGCGGGTCTGATCGCAGCAGGAGAATATTATCCGGCTTCAGATCACGATGTACGATCCCTTCGCCGTGCGCGTAGTCGAGCGCATCGAGGATCTGGTCGATGAGTTCACGCACCTTCGAGGGCGCAATCGGCGCCTCACCCTTGAGAACATCGGCGAGCGTACGTCCTTCGACATACTCGACCGCCATGTAGAGCAGCCCCTCGTCGACTCCGTAGTCATAGAGTTTGATCACGTTCTCGTGATCGAGCCGGCTGATTAGCTGCGCCTCTCGATGGAAGCGCTGAACGATGTCGACCTGTAGAAATGCCTGCGGAAGGAGGGTCTTCAGCGCCACGCTGCGGTCGAGACCAATTTGTTCGGCCCGGAAAACCACGCCGTAGGCGCCTCGCCCGAGCTCTTCCATGACGCGGTACTTCCCGGCGATTTCGTCGCCCGTCGTTGGGATGGAAAAGCTTTCGGACATGCCCGCTCGACTCGAATGGAGAAGACCACTGCACCCTCTGGCAAGCGTGAGCCAGGGTCAAAGCGCAGGGTCCACTTCGAATGCGATATGCCAGACTACCCACCGACCGGCGGGGCGGCAAGTGGCGGCGCTGGAGAATCACGAAACGCGGCGCGGCTTGCCTACTGCTACACTCGTCCCTATGTTCTGCGGCATGCCGGGCTTTCTGGCCCCTTTCCAATTTGGCTGAAATGAAGGTTGTTCCATGGGTTTCCTCGATTTCCTCTTCGATAAAGAAAAGGCGGAGCAGCGGAAGATCAAAAAAATGCTGAAGACCGTCAAAAATATGTACGTCCAACCGCAGGAGCGTCAGTACACGCTGCAACAACTCAGGGACCTGGGGACTCCCGACGCCTACCGCGCGATCCTCGCCCGCTACAGAGAATCAGCTCCGAACACCACGGTCGACATCGAAGAGAAGGAGTACGTCTACGATCTCCTCGTCGAGGCGAGTCGACACGATCAGCAGGTCCTCCCGATTGTGGTCGAATTCATCAAGGAGTCTGAGTCTGGCATCAACTGGCCGATCAAAATTCTGCAGGATGTTTACGACTTCAATCAGATGGCGGGCTTTTTGCGTGAAGTTCTCGAGAACTGCACGACGGACTACCAGCGCGATCCCGAAAAAAAGCAGGAAGTGATTCTGCGAGCTGCCGAATTCGAAGACAAAGCACTGGCGACCGAAGTGGCGCGTTTCGCCGAAGATGCCAACGAAGGCGTTCGATTTCATACTGTCGAGACGCTGGTTTCGCTGGGCTTCGACGATATTACGCGCCCCGCTTTGATCCAGATTCTCGTCGACGAAGAATCCCTGCGCATCGTCCAACGTGTCTCGCAGGTCTTTGACGAGCATCGAGATTGGATCATCCCGGACGAGGATCGCGAGGCGGTCGAAGCATCGCTTCCCGATGACTACGGGCTGCACAAAAAAGGCTATATTCATCAGAAACGCACGTGAAATTAAGCTTCCTCGAAACTCGCCGAGCATTCGACGACGAGCCTCCGCGTGAACTTGCCCACGCGGTCGTGATCGGCGGCCCATCGTTTGACGGATTCGAAGGGTTCGAGCGGCAGCTCGGCGGCATCTGGATCGAGCCGACACCGAGCGTCCTCGGGCTGCCCGCGTTCGACGATGCCGACGAGGGCAGAGAACCCTCTCTCTATGCATGCTTCGAGGTCGAGAAAATCCTCAGGATGCTCTTGAGACAGAGTCCGCTGGCGCTCCGAACCTGGGCGAGCCCGATTCGAAGCTCGAGGTGGGATGACGATTTTTTGCTCGGGGTGCTCGAGAGGGCG
>CAYFTY010000916.1:0-2332 GCA_964346045.1 uncultured Bradymonadales bacterium
GAGATTGAGCCTCTCGGCTTCGAGCGCCTGGCGTTCGCGCTCGAGTTCGTGGCGCAACGTCTCGAGTTCAGTGCGCTCGGACGCAAGCCGCTGCTCGATCTCGTCCATCTGCTCGCGTTCGCGATCGAATCGTTCGCGCACCTCGTCGAGTTGTTGTCGCTCGATGTTCAAGGTCTGTCGTTCCTCGTCGAGCCTGGCTCGTTTGCGCGCGAGCTCTTTACTCACTTCGAGTTCTTTCGGGGGCTCGAGCTTGGGTCGCTCGCGCGTATCGGCCGTATCCGAGGGTGCTCCCTCGAGAGAATCGACAAGCGCTGGATCGAAAACCGTTGCAAAGTTGCGCACGTACGAAGGAACCGGAGAAGAATCCTCGGCAATCGCGTCGAGTAACCTCGCCCGCTCGTGAAATTCTCGGTGCCGAAACGAGGGTGGAAGCACGAGGGCAAAAATCTCGGCCTCCTCATCGTGGTACACGAGAGGAACCGCCAGCTCGTAGGTGTCGTCTGTATACGGGCATTTCACGTGATGCGTGACGCCCGCCATCAATCCCTCTCGCAGCTCTGGATTCTGCGTCACGTTGATCGTCGTGTAGAGCGAGGCGGGAAAGGTCGCGCCAGAATCACTGGTCACCTGGACGGTGAGCTGCGTCGTCTGGCCCGGCTTTCCTGCGTATGGAGCCTGTGTCTTTGGATCCATGGAGAACTACCTCGTGTCGGCGGCGGCGGTCGCAACCCTTGGTCATAAAACATAGATGTGGCGTGCATAGCATGGCGATTCCATGAGCGGCAAGAGACGCGCTCGGCAATTGACTTCGGGTCGACGCTGCCATAACCGATCCCGGTGAATTCGGGCAGAGGGTCCGAGAGGCCAGGACGAGGTTGGAGATGACGGAACTACTGGAAACAATCGACGCACTCTTTGAAAAGCCGGCCGACGAGCTCGGCCCAGACGCGAGAGAGACTTTCGAGACCTTTATTGCGGCACTCGAAGCCGGCGAGCTGCGCTCGGCCTCGCGTCGCGAAGACGGGGAATGGGTTGTCCACCCATCGGTCAAACGCGGAATCCTGCTCGGATTTCGAATGGGCACAAATCAGGAAATCACGAAAAGCCCGCTTCAGTTCAGCGACAAAGATACGTTCCCTACCCAAGACCTGCCGGTCGAAGAGCGCAATATTCGAATCGTCCCGGGGGGCAATTCGATCCGCCGCGGCTCTTATATCGGACATAACGTCGTCATGATGCCCCCCGCCTATGTCAACGTCGGAGCATATGTCGGCGGCGGAACGATCATCGACAGTCATGCACTTGTCGGAAGCTGTGCCCAGATCGGAGAAAACGTGCACATCTCGGCGGGCGTCCAGATCGGCGGAGTTCTCGAGCCGATCGGACAGACCCCGGTGATCGTCGAGGATGGCGCCATGCTGGGCGGAAATTCGGGCGTCTACGAGGGCGTCCGAGTCGGCGAGGGTGCGGTGATCGCCGCCGGCTGCGTCATCACGGCGAGTACCCCCGTCTTCGATCTCGTGCACGAGCGCGTGCTCCGGGCGACCGAAGAAAAGCCGCTCGAAATTCCGGCCGGTGCCGTCGTCATCCCGGGCTCTCGACCCGCACGCGGCGAATTCGCAAAAGAACACGGACTGCACATGGCGGCGCTGCTCATCATCAAATATCGTGATGAGAGCACTGATTCGCGCACCGCACTCGAGGAACTTCTTCGATGACTTTTCGTGTGAGCTCGACGGCCCGGGCTATTCAACCGACGCTGATCCGTCAGATCACGGATCAGGCGAGGCCCGACAGCATTCATCTGGGACTCGGACAGCCCGATCTAGAGGTGCCCGAGACCGTACAGAAGGCCATCGAGCGAGCGCTCTCGGGCGGACGTGCACCCTATACACCCAATCTCGGACTGTCCGAAACGCGCGAGGCAATCGCACGTCATTATGACGTCGACGCGTCTTGCGTCATGGTGACCTGCGGGGTCCAGGAGGCACTCGCGGTCGCCATTCTGGGTTGCGTCGAAGCGGGCGATCGCGTCCTGGTGCCAAACCCCGGGTTTCCAGCCTACCCGAATCTAATACGCGCGGCGGGTGCCACCCCCGTTCACTATCGGCTCGAGCCCGGCGGTTGGGATATCGACCTCGCCGATTTCGAGTCTCGGGTAGCAGGCGCGAGCGCGGTGATTTTCAACACCCCCGGAAACCCGACCGGCGGCGTGCATTCCCGCGAGCGACTTCAGAAAGCGATCGCCATCTGCCAGCGCGAGGGAATCACCTGGATCAGCGACGAAATTTACGAAGACTTCGTCTACGAAGGCGACCACGTCAGCCCGCTG
>CAYFTY010000917.1:0-2329 GCA_964346045.1 uncultured Bradymonadales bacterium
GCTGGGTGTGGGCGCCGTTGCCGATACGCACGGGCTTAGAGTGTCGATACCCCTCCAGATGCGGCAGGATGCGCTCCTCGAGGTCGATCTCCGAGCGCATGCCGTACATGATCTTGAGGTTCTCCGCGCCCTCGATCGCACAGATGTTCATGAGCCAGTTGAGATACTGCTCGGCCTCGGCGGTGTGGCCGAGCTTGGAGAACGCGTCGAGCACGAAGGAAGAGTCGCGGATCCAGGTGAAGCGGTAGTCCCAGTTGCGCACGCCCCCACTCCACTCGGGCAGCGAGGTCGTAGGTGCCGCAGCGATCGTACCCACCGGCTCGAAGAAGAGGGCCTTAAGGACCAGCTTGGAGCGGAGCACCTGGTTACGCCAACGATCGGGGACCTGCTCGTTGGGCAGATCGTACCTGTCGCACCAGTGCCGGTGCTTGGCGATGGTCAGCTCCAGCTCTTCCTCGTGGTGACCGTTGTCATCTTTCAAGAGATCGACCTCACCCGCATTGTAGCGGAAGACCATGAAGTCGCTCTCCCCGCGGGCGAGCGTGAAGACACTCCGGGCGAGCCCGGTACTCTCGTTGAGGTCGTAGTCCTGGTGGATGACGAGAACGCCATGCATGTCCTCGTGCGTGGCGTAGATACCCCGCTGTATGGGGGTCATGCGGGTCGTACCCCGGCCGTAGTCAAAGCGCGGCTCAAAGAGCATCTCTACCTCTACCTCGCCATCCAAGCACCGCACGCGACGTTTGATCTTGAACGTCGTATCCTGTGCGGCGGGCACGTAGCACTTTTCTTCCTCTAGGGGGAGGTAGTCGGTGACCTCAAGGGACCCGGAAGCGGTCGTAAACTCAGTCACCAGGACGTTCGTGCGGTCGACGTAGAACTGCTCTACCGCGTAGTCCTGTGTGGGGCGGATGCGCCAGTATCCCCCTTGGTTCTCGTCGAGGATCGCGCCGAAGACCGAGGGACTGTCGATGAAGGGTGCCGGCGCCCAGTCGATCGAGCCGTGCTTACTCACGAGAGCCGCCGAGCGGCGGTTGGTGATGAGGGCGTAGTCGCGAATGGGAGTATACACAGAGTTAAAGTGTAAAAGGAAATGTAAAAAAGGAAAAGGTAAGGCCCCGGCCGGGGCCAAAGTCTAGCTTACACCTGCCGCTCTAGTATTACGTATCTGTCATCAACTTCGCGGAAACCGGAACGTATGTACAGAGCTACAGCAGCTCTATTCTCACGATGTACAGCTAAACGCATCCGACCAGTTCCGCGCGAACGAGCAACCTCGAGTGCTTCTCGGAGCAGTCGTTGAGCAATTCCTGTACCACGGTGCGATGGATGAACGTACAGATCGTGTAGTGAGGCAGTGTGTGACAACAACTCGTCGAAAAACAATACGGCGTAACCTATAGGTGAGCTGTTCTGTTCAGCCAATAGAGTAGTATGTATCGTCATCACCAAGCCACTCCGTCAACTGGTCTAGTACGTGTGGTGCGAACGCGTCAAAGTCACGGGGCTCACAATTCTCCTACGTTACTTTCTGATACTCCTGCGACGCGTAGACTAGTGTATGTAGTTTCGAAACATCATCTTTCCTTGCTGTGCGAATAGAGAAATCTGTCATACATTGCACGCAACACGATACTCACTGAACTCCGGCAGCAGGTTCCTCCCTGAGAGGAGGCGCGAGATGACCTCCGCGTGGGAGAGTGCGCCGGTAAGCGCGTTGTGTGGCTCGGGCTCATCAGGGATGCCAACGTAGTTGAGAACTGCGTCCAAATTCAGGGCCGAGCGGCGGTGCTCCTCGTCAAAGGGCGGTTCGATGCCCCGCTGTACCATGTGCATGTAGGCTAGCGTGTGCGTGTCAATGGTTCGGTAGGCGAATGGGAACTCCACGCCGTAGCGCTCGCATGCAGCTTTCACGAAATCCCGATCGAACGAGACATTCTGACCAGCGAGCGTGCGATCGGGCAGGTCACGTGCCCAGCCGAGGAAGTTGTGCAGCAGCTCTTCTTCGCTCATCTTATTCTCATCGAGAATCTCTGCCTCGGTGAAGCCATTCACCTCAAGGGCTCCCTCGTCGATGTGCGCGCCGTCCCACACCCGACACTCCAAGTAGAGACGATTATTGGGATTCTCGAGATCAAGCGCTCCCAACGAGACGATGGAATGCTTCTCATAATTGGTTCCACTCGCTTCGATATCAAGGATGAGCATAACTGCAGTATACCAGAGCACTCTCTCGTGCTACACCATTACCTTTTTGCTTCTCTCTCCTCGTAACCGTCTCCAACACTCCTCCGTGTTGATCCGCTGATGTACCCCGGGACTCGCAGTT
>CAYFTY010000918.1:0-2328 GCA_964346045.1 uncultured Bradymonadales bacterium
CATCAGCGATGCTGCTCTCGATGATGCCCTCTTTTCGAAAGACGCTCTCGGCAAATGAAACCAACGCTTGCGGGACTCGCCTGTCTTCTAACGCTCACGGCATCACCCGCGTGGGCAGAGCAAGGCGAGGAACTCATTCTCGACCCTGAAAACCCGGCAGTTCAGGTCCCCGATCCCGATACGGCCCAAGAAAGCGAAGAACGACAAGAAGAGAGCGACGAGTCATCCGAAGAAACTGAAACCACCGAAGATTCAGGGGAAGAGAGTATCTTCGACCCTGAAAACCCTGCCGTATTCGAAGAGATTTCAGACCCTGAAAACCCGGCGATCCAGACGGGTGGATTCGATTATGAGGAGCCCGAAGATACGACGGGTTTCGAGACAGCTAGCTTCGTCGCCTCTTACGCTACCGAATCGAGGGTCGACCTTGGATTCTCGAGCGACGAGGACATCTTCGAGCAATTGAACCAGCTGGGGCTGCGCCTCGAATACGAGCCCGATTCGAGCCTTTCTGTCGCCATCGAGGGCTCGTTCGAGCACTGGTGGAGCTTTGAAGAAGGATTCGAGCAGGGAGTCGCAGCCTACGATGCGAGACTCCTCGATGCTTATCTGGTGTGGCGCGACGGTAGTTTTTCTCTGAGCGTCGGAAACCAGGTCACCACATGGGGCTCGACCGACCTCATCCGCCCGGGTGACGTGGTCAATCCGGTGGACCTCACCGATATTTCGGCCTCGGGTTCTCTCCAGAAAATCCCGCAATTCATGGTGGACGCGACATACGCCGGGGATGGATGGGCCGTACAGGGTTTGATCGTGCCCTTCTTCACGCCCAATCGCATCTGGGTATACGGGCGCGATACGGCGCCGCTGAATTCGGCGGCCGGAACACAGTTGCAGACCACCCTTCTCGACCTGACCTCGAGTCTCATCGACCGCAGCCGTGTCGAGGATGTCCAACCCTTACTTCTGGCCACGAGCGAACCGGACGAGGGGCCGCAGAGCTTCAGCGCGGGTGTTCGCGGGACGCTGACTGCCGCGAATACCGACATGGGGCTCGGCTATTTTTTCGGTTGGGATCGGACGCCCTATCTCGATCTCGACGATGACCTGCGAGCCTTCCTCGAGATTGTGGCGAGTGACGATCAGTTTCGAGAGGATTTCGACATCCTCGGGCTGGCATCGAGAAACCCCGATGTGATCCCGCGACTCCAGTCGATTCAGACGCGCGCCGCTGCGGGCGAGGAGATCTTTTCGTCACGCTACCTCAGGCAGCACACTATTCAAGCCGATGCTGCGCGGTTTTTCGGACCGATTGGAGTCCGCGCGGACGCGGTTTTTCAACATTCACGAACGTTTGTGACCTCTGAGCTGCGCTCGGTCGCACGCCCGACGTTTTCGGGGGCGTTAGGGCTCAGCTACGAACGGCTCGTCGACGAAAATGACTCTCTGGTGCTCACCCTCGAGGGATTTGCAATTCACGCTCTCGACGCCGACGCGTCGCTGACTCAATCGCTCATACCCGCTGAGCGTCGTGGTGACGCCGAAACCGAACTTCTCGTCTTCGACGACACGACCTTCGGCGTCGCGACCGCGGTGGCGTGGTCGATTCCAGGTTCTGATTTGCGTTTGCAGATCGGCGGTGTTTCGTTGATCGAAAGTCGAGATATTTTCGTCGGCGGAAGCCTGAGCCGACAGTGGGAAAGCTGGCTCACGACATCACTCACCACGCTCGTCTTCGAGAAATTCGGGGACGACGACGAGCTTTCCATCGGATCGATCTACGATCGAAACGACTATGTCGGCGTGAAGCTCTCGGGCGTGTTCTGATCGTCTCAGGGGCTCAGTCGAGGCTCCACGCGCAGCGGAAACCATGGTTGGCGCGGCGCTCGTCGGGCGCATAGCGGCCTCGGGTCGCACATCGCAACGCGAAAGGTTTGTGCACGAACGATCCTCCCCTGAGCACTCTTTTGGTGCCGGTGCGCGGGCCCGTCGGATCATGGAGCGGCGCGTCTTCGTAGTAGCGCTTGCCATACCAGTCATGAACCCATTCAAAGACGTTGCCCGCCATGTTCAAGCAACCACAGGGGCTGGCTCCCGCGGGGCAACTGCTGGCATTCACCCGCCCGTCGGTCGAATAACAGGCGTGCTTCTCGGTGGGCTCGTCGTCGCCCCATGGATAGGTGCGACCATCGGTGCCGCGTGCGGCCTTCTCCCACTCAGCTTCCGTCGGCAATCGTTTTCCAGCCCACTGTGCGAAATCGTGAGCCTCTTGCCAGGTCACATAGACCACGGGCAGATCCGGATGGTCATTGGGATTGTACTTCTCCC
>CAYFTY010000919.1:0-2328 GCA_964346045.1 uncultured Bradymonadales bacterium
TCGTTCATGGCTTGCCTGTTGACGGTCGTCACCTAGAGTGCGACCACGCCGTGTGATTGAACGTCGACGGAGACGCCATGTCAAAGGCATTCGAAAATAAGGTTGTGTGGATCACCGGTGGAGGCACCGGGATCGGGAAGGCGATGGCGCTCGAGTTCGCGCGTCAGGGTGCTTCGGTCGCCATTTCTGGGCGTCGGAAGGATGTGCTCGATGAAGCCTGCGGGGCAATCGAAAGCGTCGGCGGGCGCGCGCTCGCCGTTGGCTGCGACGTCACCGACGAATCTCAGGTCGCACGCGCCGTCGACGCGGTCGTCGCCCATTTTGGACAGCTCGATGTCGCGGTTGCGAATGCGGGATTTTCGGTCTCCGGTACGGTCGAAGAGCTGAGCGCAGATGAGTGGCGGCGTCAATTCGATGTGAATGTCGTGGGAGCCGCCATGACCGCGAAATACGCGCTCTCGCACCTGCGCGAGACACGCGGCCGCGTCGCACTGATCGGAAGCGTCGCCGGCGAAATCGCGTTTCCTCGAGGCGGACCCTATAACGCCTCGAAATACGCGGTGCGAGCCCTTGGACAGGTGCTCGCCATGGAAACCGACGGAACCGGAGTCTCGACCACGTTGATTCAGCCTGGTTTCGTCGAGAGCAACATCGCGCGCGTTGATAACGAAGGGAATTTTCGAGAGGACTGGACCGACAAGCGGCCGCCCAATCTCCTCTGGGAAACCGACCGCGCCGCGAAAACGATTGTGAAGGCAATTCGCAAGCGTAAGCGTGAGCATACGTTCACCGCGCATGGCAAAGCGGCAACCTTCTTTGGCCGCCATACGCCGGGGCTTGTTCACTTTGCGATTACGAAGTTCGGTGGCTAGTGGTCTGTGTCACTGACCTTGACCGTTTCGCGTCGTCGCTGACTCCACGATCTCTGCGTCGACACTTTCTCGCGATGCTCCTGCATCGCGTCGTCTCAGCCTCCACTAACCCGGGTCATGCGGCAGACTGCCGCGCGGCGAGCGAAAATACATGAAGGGTGTGTAATCGTGCAGGTTCGACACGCGCGACATGTAGATATCTGCGTAGCGCTCGATCTGACGCGTGAGGTGGCTTTTGTCGTTACCCGCACGCATCAAATAACCCCAGTTCTCGTTGAAGTCTTTGCCATCCTCGATCACGAGCGGTGCGATCTGCGCGTCGATTGCCTGAAGTTCGGTGCGAAGCGCCTTCATGCCCGATTTCAAGGTGTCCTCAGAGCGGTCGGAGTACGGCTCGAGCTGATTTCGCTGCCGCTGCAGGTCCAATCGCAGAGCTGAATATTCGTGTTCGAGACGCTCCTTCTTGCGCATCAATTTGGCAATGATTTCGCTGTTGTCGCGTGCTTCCTCGATGGCCTTCATCTCGCGCTCGAGCTCGCGGAGCACCAGGGCGGTACGCCAACGCAGGATGCTCTTCGACACGCTCACATCCCCATAGATATGGTCGCCGATGTAGAGAATTTTCTCGCCATCGAGGCCGAGGCAATCTTCGATCATACTGGCATGCCCACCTAGATATGCCTTTCCTTCCTCGAGACCGCCGACGACCGGCTCTAGAAGACCCTCGTCGTTGACGACTTCGAAAGCCGGGTTTTGGGTTTGAAAGAAGACCGGCTTGCGTGCCGAAACGATCGCGATGTCAAAAAGGTCTCGCCAGCTCTCGTTATCAGGCAGGTAACGATTGACCGCGTAATCCAGCATGAACTGGGTGTAGTGCCACTCGGAGTTTGTGATGAGCAGCAATTTCTTACCCGCCTGTTTCTGATCCTTGAGGGTGTGGACGAGCCTTTCATCGAGCTCCACGTAGTGCTCGGGGTCGGCCATGATGTCGTCTTTGAGCTCGCCTTCGAGATGGGCGGCATCGAGCACTTCGCGGACCACGTCGTAGAGGTCGAGATAATTGATGGTCCGCGGCAATTTCTCGGCATCGAGAAGGTCGACGAGCTGCATGTACATGCACGCTTCGGAAATCGAGAACAGCGTGTTCATGAATCGCCAGCGCGGCTCAGAGAGATCGACGAGTGTTCGCGCGTACGTACGCCGCAGATTCGAAAATTCGAGGGGGCTCGTGCCGTGCATCGCGCCCTTCACATAGCCAAAGCGGTTGGCTTTGACGACGTTTCCGCACTCGGTATCGATCACCAGACCACGCGTTACGAATTGATGGTCGAATTCCAGCTCGTCGACCGGCCATCCCCGGGCGAGGAGGCGCTGCTTCATATGCGCGTAAGCGCGGCCCTCCCAGGCGTCGACGTTATAATGGATCAGCGTGTAATCCATGTCGTAACCGATGGCC
>CAYFTY010000920.1:0-2326 GCA_964346045.1 uncultured Bradymonadales bacterium
CGAGAAGCTGCGGCGCGAGCGATTCCTGCGTCCGGGGATCACGACCATCGAACGGCTCTGGCGGCGAGCCGGGGCGATTCGACCTCCCGACAGTCGGCCGGGTACCTGTTTTGGCTCGATGGTAGAAACGTCTACCCGGCGCTCGCGTAGAAGCCTCTCCCGGGGAGTAAACGCAGGCTTTAGCCGGCGTGGTGAGGTCCATCTGGTACGCCACCAACGTCACGAGGCTTTGGCGAACCTTGACGCCCGGGCCGCTGCACGACCATGCTCTCGGGGCTCCCGTCTGGAGAAGGTCATGACACCATGGAAAAACGCTCCGATTGCAGGTCCGCAATACGATGTATGGCGATATAGCCGCTATCTGCGTATGCGCGACGGAAATCGCATCGCGATCGATGTGAACCTGCCGGTCGGCATCGATGGCCCCGTCCCGACGATCGTGCGCCAGACCCGTTATCATCGGCGCCGCCGCATGCGCGGGCCCTTCGATGTGCCTGCCGTCCACAAGCTTTTCGACAATCAGTACGAGTCGCGGCAGTTCTTCGTTCGTCGCGGTTACGCATGGGTCGATGTCTGTGCCCGCGGTTCGGGGGCATCCGAAGGCAGTCGCCCGTGTCCATGGTCGAACGACGAGATTCGAGACGGCGCCGAAATCGTCGATTGGATCGTCCGGCAGAAGTGGTCGAATGGGCTCGTAGGCGCACGCGGCATCTCGTACGACGGAACGGCCGCCGAATTTTTGGCGAGCAATCGACATCCGGCGGTCAGGGCCGTGGCACCGAGGTTTTCGCTATTCGACACCTACGAAGACATCGCCATGCCGGGCGGCATTCACCTCGAACAATTCACCGCCAACTGGGCCCGCTTCAACGATGCGCTCGACCGCGACAGCTTTGCCGAAGTGCTCGCCATGATTCTCGATCTGAGCCGGGGCGCCCGCGAGCAACTGGCCAGGGGACATTACGCCCAAAAGATCGACACCCTGGTGACGATGGCGATGGCCCTGCGAGGCCCGGTCGCGAGGCGCATCGGCGGCATCGTGCCTGGCGTTGCGCCGGTCGATGAAGACCCTGTCGGAGAGCTCGTGCAGGAATTCGTGCGCTATCGCACCGAAAACCTCGATGTGCATCAGGCGTCGAAGCATATGGTCTACCGCGACGATCTGGGACTCTCGGAGATCGACCCCGAGATGTCGGTGAACGACTTCAGTCCGCACACGCACATGGACGAACTCAAGGGTTCGGTCGCTTTCTACCATTATTCGGGGTGGTTCGACGGTGCGTATCAGCGCTCGGCCGTGAAGCGATTCTGGGCGCATGATGACCCGAACCATAAGCTGATCCTGGGCCCGTGGGAGCACGGTGCCGAGCAAAACATCAGCGTCTTCGAGCCGTCGCGAAAGACGCTCTTCGAACACAATTACGAGCTGATGGCCTTTTTCGATGCGCACCTGCGCGACGACGAAGAGCGCGCCGCGGCGTGGGCCGACCAGCCGCGGGTTCGCTACTTCACGATCGGCGAAGAGAAGTGGAAGACCGCCGACGACTGGCCTCCGCCCGGCGCGATGCTGCGACGCTTTCACCTCGGCGACCAAGAACGTCTCTATGCCGAAGCCGTCGACGAATCGACGCAGCGATTACCTGTCTCGGGGCTTCATGGCACCGGGGCCGCTTCTCGCTGGCGCTGCCTTCTTCCGACACTCGCACTCACCCATTACGGGCCTCGCGAAGGTGCCGAGGTCGTCTCTTACACGTCGGATCCACTGACCGAAGACCTCGAGGTCACCGGTCATCCACTCGCCCATATCGAGCTCGTATCGACCACTCCCGACCCACGGCTATTCGTCTACCTCGAGGATGTCGAATCCAATGGCACAGCGCACTACGTGACCGAGGGGCAACTTCGGGCGATCCATCGACGCTCGAAGCGCAAAAAGCCGGCGAGCCACCGCGACATCCCATACCGCACGTTCGAACGCGCCGACCATCGACCGGCACCGCCGGGCGAGCTCATCACCTTCGAGCTCGATCTGCTACCGTGCTCGTGGCTTTTCGAGAAGGGTCACTCGGTGCGCATTGTACTTTCGGGAGCCGATGCCGACCATTTCGACGTTGGCCCGCCCGGCGTGCATACGATCTATGCACATCGTAGTTGGGTCGAGCTGCCGACCTTCTAGCCCCGCACAACAACATCCCTCGAAACAAGTACCCGGTCTGGCGAAGCCACTTCGGCTCTTCCCCACGGGGTGCCCTGAGCGCAGCTTGCTGCGCGAGGGTAATGCGCCCGGCGTAAAGATGGCCGCGGCCCAATGGGGTCCACGCAAACC
>CAYFTY010000921.1:0-2324 GCA_964346045.1 uncultured Bradymonadales bacterium
GCAGCTGCTGGCCGCCATGGACGGCGTCGAAGGTGGGACGTACCCGCTTCTCACTTCGGCTCCTTTTCTGCGGCAGGCTCGGGTGCGATGATCTCTACACGTAAGCACGTGTACTCTCTACCTGTGCTTGTTGCCAAGACCGAGCGGTGTTGTTATTGCTAACGCGAATCGTGGCTGGTATAAGGTTGCCATCTAGAAATCACGAGCTGAAATAACCGGAGACAAAGCATGAAGCTTGCTCGCATCGCCATGACCGTCCTTTTCTGCCTCGTCGCCACTTCGAGTGTCGCGTTCGCACAGGACTCGAAGCCCGTCGAAAACGAAGAGTTCGGCGTCACGATTACACCGCCCGAGAAGTGGGAAGTTACGCAGGGTAACGACAAGGCCGTTGCGAACTTCAAGCATCGTGGCTCGCAGAGCCAGATCGAGGTGGTCGGCACCAAGCTGATGACGCCCGACGTCGCGGACGTTTTCTTCAAGACCTTCCACAAGACCTTGATGGAATCAAACTTCGAGGAGCTGAAGTCCGAAGAGGTCGAGATCGGTGGCATGACGGGAACACAGACCAGCTACAAGTTCACGCACTCGGGTGTGACGCTCGAAGTCGTGATCTTCCAATTCCTCAAAGAAAGCACCGCATGGCTCGTGGTCGGCTACATGCAGGATGTCGACAAGGACAAGTACATCGGTGACTTCAAGAGCGTGATTGAGAACATGAAGTTCAAAGGCTGAGAGCTACTCGCTCTTTGCACCGAGCCCGGGCCAGCCCGGGCTTTTTCATTTCTTGCACCACTTCGTTGAATTTGCACCACGACCTCTCGTCCATGTTATGATGATGACCGGACGCCACACAGGGAGAAACCATGCGCATTTCCATCTCGTTATTCCTGCCGCTGCTGATGCTCTCACTCTCATCGACGGCGGTTGCTCAGGAGCAAGACAAGGTCGACACCGGTGAAGGCGTCGTCATTTCCGTCAAGGATGGATGGCGACAGGCCAAGGCGCCTAAGGGGGCGGTCGCACTCTTGAAATCGACGATCGATGACAAGAGCCAGATGGAGTTTCGTGTTGCAAAGCGAGTCGGGGAGAACGCGAAGAGATATTTCACCACCTTCCACACCTCCCTCCAGAAGTCCGGGATGGAGCGAAAGTCGCGAAACGAAGAAGCGACCTACGCGACAAAGAAGGGCGCCGAAACCGAATACGAGCTGATCTCGAAGAATCGAAAATTCCGCCTGGTCGTGTGGGAGTTTTCCGAGGGAGAGCAGGCCTGGCTGATTGTGGGCTTTTTCAACGCTTCGAAGCGTGACCGGCTCTACAAAGACTTCGGCGAGATTTTGAACGCGCTCGACTGGAAATGAGAGCGAGTAAGACGAGCGCAAAGGGCAGCCAACCCGAGCTTCCGCGCGCCGTCGTGCATGAGCCCCCATCGTCAAAGACCTGAGCGAGCTCACAACGTCGAGTGTCTTCGGTCCCCGTGCAGACGTAGTCGGTCGGACAATCGTCATCGGCCGAGCAGGTGGTCGAGCAGTAGCCGACTCCAGCATTGGGGTCGCTCACCAGACAGACCTCATCACAGATCTGGAACGCCAGCGAGCAATAGTCGCCAAAAGAGCCTCGCTCTTCGTTGCAGACCCGAAAATTTTCGCCCTCGATACATTGCCCGAAGTCGTCGCAATCGCTGGATGTCGAGCACTCATCGCGTCCTCCGCCGGTGATCTCACAGAGCGCGAGTTTGTCTTCGGCCGCAAGCGATGCCTGGCCGCCATCGATCAGATAATTGGCGACCATCGTCGCGAGCGGATGATCGAGATGCGGGATACCGAGGACGTGGCCTAACTCATGTGTAATCGCACTGCGGAGGTCGACTTCGAGGCGCTCGGCACCCTGAAAGGGTGTTGCGTCGCGCGTCCAGTCAAAATCCCCGTCGTTGAGATAGACCGTCGGCGTAGGAATCGAGGAACACGTGAAGACCGTGAAACCAAGAAATCCTTCTGGGAAGCAGGGGACTTCTTCGGGGCGCGCAAAAAGTAGGGGAATCTGATCGTCGACCTCCTCGATGGATTCGAGTCGGCCGCCGTAGGTCAGCGATGCGTTCGAACAAGCGACCCCATTCCACTGGGCGATTCCGTATTCGATTGCGTCTTCGACGTCTTCGTCGCGCACGTTCTCGGGCGCCTCACCGACCCAGACGACCTCACCGCTGGCAACCTGTCCCTGCTGCGTGGTCATGATCGTTCCGCACTCCGGCTCGGCCGAAGCGAGGTTCGGCACCGTGAGCAGGAAGAGCAAAAATGGCAGGGCAGCTTTCATTGGTTTTTGAT
>CAYFTY010000922.1:0-2322 GCA_964346045.1 uncultured Bradymonadales bacterium
TGGCGTACCAAATACTGCTGGGATTCCGAGGTTTTGCTCGCGTTCCACTGGCCTCCGAGACGAAACTACTTGTCGAACGGCATTGCGGTCTGCCTCGGATACAGGATCATAGACGAGTCATTCCTCGTCTTCCATGCCGCGCGGCTGATTGGGTCGCCGGCATCTTCTGCTGGAAAGCTGCGCCACCTCCCTCCGGCTTGAGCGTTCTGGAGGATTCTGTGCGTCAATACATCCTCAACTGTTGCGTGAGGGCCGAATGATCCGCAACCATCGCATCGGCTGGCACCTCGTTGTGATCAGGATAGACGATGATTCTGCGCAGCGAAACGCACTGCTTCTTTGGATTCGGGTGTCACTTTTTCGGGTCGGTGCCTCGGAGACGCGCAGATGCTTGACATCGCTCGAGATCGGCTGCGAAATACGGCGCAGAACACGAGGAGGATTGCGCACGTGAGCACCAAATCCGCAGGAGAAACCGTCGTGACACTGTCCGACCATAACGTGGATGTACAACTCAACACGCGAACGAACCAGCTCGAGATCCAGGACAAACGCATCGGCACTCGGTGGACCCAGGAGCCGTTCTGTCGCGACTTCAAGGTCGGTGCGGTTTCCTGTTCCCGCCACACGCTCGCGGTCGACCTGTCCGGACCGTTCGCTCTTCGCGTGACCATGAACCTGACCGAGTGCTCCGAGCTCGTGATCACCTTCCAGGGCGAGTCCGACCGCCCAATGGACAGGCTCGTCCTGCCCGCTTTTCGGGTCCCCGACCGCGACCACTACCTGCTGCAGACCGACAGTCAGGGGCTGCTGCTGCCGGTTGACGACAAGAGCTATCCTCTTGACGAGATACCGATCTACTACTGCGGCGGCGGACCGGGAATGGCGTGGGTCGGCGTCACCGACGGCAAGCTCGAGAGCGGGTACATGGCGATATTCGAGGCTCCTTACGACACGGCGGTATCGTTCCGACGGGTCGAGGGTCTGATCACGTTCGCTCCCGTGCTCCTGCCCTGCATGGGCACGTTCGGCTACGAACGGCGTATCCGCTACGTGTTCTTCGCGGAAGGAGGGTACGTTGCACAGTGCAAGCGCTACCGGGCGTATGCCTGGCCCCGATACGGAGTCCAGACGCTGAAGGAGCGGAGCAAGAGATTCCCCGCGATCGACAAGATGACCGGTGCTGTTCATGTCTACGTCTGGGACAGGGCACGACAACTCGATTTCGCCCGGGAGATGAAGCGCGTCGGCATCGAGAAGGCTCTCGTACTCTGGGATCCGAATCACTGGCCGTATCCTCCCGAGGGTTACGACATCGCCCTCAAGGAGCTTGGCTACTGCAGCGCGGGTTATGATCTCTATTCGGATATCCACCCCGACGACTTTCCCGGGAACGCCGAGGTGGAGGTTGTCCCGCTGAAGCGCAACGTCTATCCGGGACTCTTCGAGCGGATCACGGCACGCACGGTTGATGGCGCTCACTACTCGAACGAATTCGGGACCTACATCTGTCCAAAAGCAGTGCGAAACGAGATCCCCAAACGGGTCGATCGCGAGATGGCGCTCTACCCGCATGAGGCCATCTTCGTCGACGTCTACCAGGCCAACGGCCTCTACGAGTGCTACAGCCCCGACCATCCGGTGAGCCGGGAGGGCTACGCGAACGCAATCGTCGAAAACCTGGCGCTGTTGGAGGACCGTTACGGCGTATTCATTGGCGGAGAGTTTGGCTCGGACTTCGCCGCGTCGAAAGGAGCCTTCGTCCACGGGATGATGACTCTTCAGCGAACGTGGTTCAACTCCGACGCCGACCGAGAGGGCACCATCTGGTTCAAGGGCGACTGGCAGAATAACCCGAACCCTTCCATCATGGTCGGCACGAGCACCGCCACCCCTGCGTACCACTTGTACTCGATCAACGAGTACACGCGTGTCCCCCTGTACGAACTCGTCTACCACGACGCGGTCGTTACGTCCTGGCGGTGGGAAGACTCCAACCACCACTGCCCGGAGATCTGGTGGAAGAAAGATCTCTTCAACGTTCTCTACGGTTCGGCCCCGCTCTGGTCTGTCGACCGGCACCGATGGGATAGCTTCCGAAATACCTATATCGACAGCTATCGAAGCGTCTGCCCGTGGCTCAACGAGGTCCGCTACGACGAGATGGTGACACATCGTTTCCTGACAGAGGATCGCAAGGTTCAGGAAAGTGTCTTTTCCTCGGGTCGAAGGGTGATCGTCAACTTCGACGGCCACCCGCGTCAGGCGGCCGGGCACACAGTTGGCGCCCGCTCGTTCGTAACAACTCAGGAGGACGCCGGT
>CAYFTY010000923.1:0-2320 GCA_964346045.1 uncultured Bradymonadales bacterium
CCTACATCGACCCCCGCGTGAGTTACGACGATTGATGGTCGACGTGTTTATCACAGATTAAGACCTCGTCGAGGGGACGAGCCTCTGGGCCGACGCCTGGAAACGCCTGCTGAAAAATCGCGCGGCGATGGTGAGCTTCTTCTTGCTGGTGTTCATCACGACGCTTGCGATTGGCTACGAGGGCTTCGCTGCCTTCGTGACGCAATTCGAGATGGATGAGCAGCATCCATTCGTCGTGCCCAAGCCACCGGGCTCGCGTTCCGTGCCCGAAAATTACTACACGCTCACCGACGCCGGGCCGCTGAGCTTCAGCGAAGTCGATGTGAACGAAGACGGCATTCTCGACCCCAGAGAGGTGCGCGAGGCGTATCGAAAACTCGAGTTTCAGACCATCGACCAGAACGGCGACGGTGAGCTCGATTTCGATGAATACTGGGAGGCACCGCTGACGCTTCCCGCGCCGGCCGAGTTCATACCAGACTGCCAGAAATGGTCGATGATCAAGCGCAGCCTGGCGCCCATCGAAAATAATGTGATCTTCGGATGCGATGCCGGCGACGATCTCAAGATGCAGTACGAAGAAGCCGGCAAGATCGTCGATATCATATCGACGGGCGGGGCCCAGAACATCTTGAGCAAGCTCGACAAAGATGATGATGGGTTGCTTTCGAAAGGCGAATACGAAGGGCTGCCGCAGCCTCGCACGCACTATATCGGCACCGACCAGCTCGGTCGTGACCTGCTCACCCGAACCGTGTACGGCGCGAGAATCTCGCTCGCCGTGGGCTTTCTGGCGACGCTCGTTTCATTCCTCATCGGCGTAACGTGGGGCGCGACGGCAGGCTTCATCGGCGGCAAAGTCGATAACGTCATGATGCGCATCGTCGACATCATGTACGGACTGCCATTCATGTTCCTCGTGATCCTGCTGATGGTTGTCTTCGGGCAGAAGATCTTCTTGCTCTTCCTCGCGCTGGGAGCCATCCAGTGGCTTACGATGGCGCGTATTGTTCGCGGACAGGTCATCAGCCTCAAGAATCAGGAATTCGTCGAGGCGGCCGAGACGATCGGCGTCAGTCCCATCGGCATCATCTTCAAGCACCTGATCCCCAACGCGCTTGGGCCGATCATCGTATACGCGACCCTGACCGTACCGGCCGTGATGCTCGAAGAGGCGTTTCTTTCCTTCCTCGGGCTCGGCGTCCAGGCACCGCAGACATCGTGGGGCGCACTCATCAGCGAAGGTCGCCAGCTCATGGAAACTGCGCCGTGGTTGATTCTCTACCCGGGTGGCGCATTGGCCGTGACGCTCTTGAGCTTGAACTTTCTCGGCGACGGTCTTCGTGACGCGCTCGACCCCCAACTTCGAAAGGACTGAGATGGCGACCGAAGAAGTACAGCCGCTGCTCGAAGTCAAAGGCTTGAAGACCTACTTCAAGACCGGTGAGGGCACCGTGCGCGCCGTCGACGGCGTGAGCTTCCGAGTCCGACCCGGCGAGTCCGTCGGGGTCGTAGGTGAATCGGGGTCGGGCAAATCGGTGACCCAGATCACCGTGATGGGGCTGATTCCAAAGCCTCCGGGCATCATCGCCGGCGGCGAGATTCTCTTCAAAGGTGAAGACCTGCTGAAAAAGAACGATGAGGAGCTGCGCCAGCTGCGAGGAAACCGCATCTCGATGATCTGGCAGGACCCCATGACTTCGCTCAATCCGTTTCTGAAAATCTCGCGGCAGCTCATCGAGCCGCTGCAGGTGCATCGGAATATGAGTGAGTCAGATGCGCGCAAAAGGGCGATCGACATGCTTGAAAAGGTCGGAATCCCAGGCCCTGCCGAGCGCTTTGACCAGTATCCACATCAATTTTCGGGCGGGATGCGCCAGCGGGTCATGATCGCAATGGCGCTTCTCTGCGAGCCCGAATTGCTGATTGCCGACGAGCCGACGACGGCTCTCGACGTCACCATTCAGGCGCAGATTCTCGACCTGATGCGTGACCTGCGTGAAGACTTCGGAAGCGGCCTGATCTTGATTACACACGACCTGGGTGTCGTCGCCGGAATGGCCGACCGCATCGTTGTCATGTACGCGGGCCGCGTTGTCGAGGAGGCTCCGGCCAAGGCGCTCTTCGAGCAGCCGGCGCATCCCTACACGGTTGGGCTTTTGAAAAGTGTTCCGCGGCTCGACCGCGGGCGAAGTGAACGCCTGATCCCCATCGAGGGACGACCGCCGGATACGTCTAAGCCCATACCCGGCTGCCCGTTCGCGCCGCGATGCCCGTGGGCTGAAGAAAAATGTCATAAGGAATTTCCGCCCGAGACCGA
>CAYFTY010000924.1:0-2315 GCA_964346045.1 uncultured Bradymonadales bacterium
GTGCACGAGATTTTGCACGGAGGCGGGATCGTCGCCTATCCGACCGACTCGGTCTACGGCATCGGATGCGACATCTTCAACAAGGATGCGGTCGAGCGGCTGCACCGACTCGTCGCTGATATCAAGCAGGCCCCCGACCACACGCCGCTTTCGTTCATCTGCAGAGACCTCTCGAATATCGCCGAGTACGCCTACATTAGCGACCACGCCTACCGGACCATGCGCCGATTGCTGCCCGGGCCCTACACGTTCGTACTCGAAGCAACCAAGCTCGTGCCCAAGGTGATGCTCGAGAAACGCAAGACAGTGGGCATCCGCGTGCCCGATGCACAAATCCCCATCGACATGGTGCA
Source organism: uncultured Bradymonadales bacterium (assembly GCA_964346045.1). Classification (GTDB taxonomy): domain Bacteria; phylum Myxococcota_A; class Bradymonadia; order Bradymonadales; family Bradymonadaceae; genus CAYFTY01. The sequence goes on from CAYFTY010000924.1 coordinate 354, forward strand.
GCGGCTCGGAAATCCGATCGCCACCACCAGCGCGACGACCCCCGAGGGTGAACTCATCCCCGATCCATGGTCGCTCGAAGACCTCTACGGACACGCAATCGACGCGGTGATCGATGGGGGATACCTCTTCCCCGAACCATCGACCGTCATCGATTTCACCACCGATGTCCCCACCCTTTTGCGCCTCGGAAAGGGCTCGGTCGAGGGCTTCGAATTCGTCGAACCGATCTGAAAGACGGCTCGAAGACCGATTGTACACTCCGGGGCTTGACTCGACGCATCGAAGTCTCTAGTACTCCCGCGTTGCGATCAGCGACGTTTTTTGAACATGGATGAATGTGCAGGATTCTCATTGCCTGCAAAGGAGCGTAAACCATGGGGTTATCAAGCTGATTTTAAGAACTATGGCAATCGACCCGACTCGAGTTCGAGAAGAAGTCGTCTTCGAAGGTCGAAATCCAAGAGACTTGAAGCGTCGCATGTTGAAATACTGGTCTGAAGTCGAACGTCCGACGGGCGTCGGACTCGGCGAATTTCAACGGCGCTGCACCCGACGCGGCGACCATTCGGTCGTTTACGAGCGGGTGGTCATCTAACTCGAGCACGACATGGACAGCCATCATCGATAGGCTCATCGCAACGCGGTGAGCCTTTCGACGTTCTTGCTACTCGTCTTCGCCCGCATCCATGAGCTCATCGAGCAATTCCTGCCACTCGACGTGTTCGAATTCCTCGATGAAATCATCGTCGTTCAGAATCTCGCGAACTCGCTCGTCTTCGAGGGTCGTCACATAATCATCGCGACGCGCAGCCCGCACCAGCTCTTCGTCGTCGGCCAGTTCGACCACTCGTTCGTCTCTCAAGATCTCGGCGGCCTTTCCGTCAGACCATTCGCGAACGACATCGAGACGGTCCGTTTCGCCCGCGACGTCGGCCACGCGCAAGACCAGATGCAAGCGCTCGAGCTCGGGCAAATGCCAGGGGGCCAGAAGATTATGTGCTTCAACGAAGTGCGTGACGTGGCCATCACGCATATGCATCACATCATCCGGATCGACCCGTTCGAGTGCGGGCGTAATGAAGAGGCCGGCAAAGACGAGGCAGTAGGTGATGACTACGCCTTTGAGCAATCCGAGGGTTGCACCGCCGACGCGATCCATTGTCGAGAGGGTGTCAGACGCAGCGCGCATCACCTTGACGGCGAGCCAACCCGCAATCGCCACAGCCGCGTAGATCAAGATGCCGGCCGCAACGAGTGAGGCTGCTTCTCCCAGTGGCACAGCAGCATGCTCGGCCCCGAGTACGATCTCGCGCAAAAGCCGAGCCACAAACGGCCCCGCGAGTACGATGAGAATCGCGGCGCCCACGCGGATCGCCTGACTCAACGCGCCAGAACGCCAGCCCAGAAAGACGAACGCCGCCAGAATGGCGGCGACTGTGAAATCAATGGTCACGGCTCGGGTGGGTGGACAACTCCATCAGTACCGTCCTCGCCGCTGTAGGGCCGGACACGAGTGAGGAAGGCTTCGAGTTCGTCGCCTTCGAGCACCTCGACTTCTTTGAGCTCCTCGGACATATCCACGAGCACGTCGTAGTTCTCGCGCAGGATGACCACCGTTTTCTCGTAGAGCGACCGAATCATGCCCTGGACTTCGGCATCGATGGTGGTCGCCGTCTTCTCCGAGTAGTTGCGCCGCGAGATTCCCATCTCGCCGAGGTAGTTATCCTCTTTGCCGTAACTCACGTTGCCGAGAATGTCGCTCATGCCAAAGTCGGCGACGATTTTCTTGGCCAGGCCGGTGACCCGCTGCAGGTCGTTTGCAGCACCGGTCGAGATATCACCGAAGACGATATCTTCAGCGGCGCGTCCTCCCAAAAGACCACAGATCTTGTCCTTGAGTTCAGAACGCGTCATCAGATAGCGGTCTTCGGTCGGCAGCTGCAGCGTATATCCCAGCGCCG
>CAYFTY010000925.1:0-2309 GCA_964346045.1 uncultured Bradymonadales bacterium
CTCGAGCTCGAACGTTTCGAGGTCGACCCCGAGCTCATGCGCATTCCGACCCTTGCCGAGGCGCTCGAGGCGCTGCCGGATGGTCCGCTGATCAACGTCGAGTTGAAGTCCCCGCAGGTCGAAAAGGAGAGCGTCACACGCGCTGCTGCCGAGGTGATGGGCGAGTATCGACGTAATTACGTCGTTTCGTCGTTCAATCCACTCGAGTTGATACGCATGTCGCGCCTCTTGCACGAGGTGCCGCGTGCGCTCTTATTCGGACCCGACACTCCCTATAAGATGAACTGGGGTTGGCCGGCTCCGGTGCTTCATCTCTCGATCGGGTTGAAAGCGATTCACCCCAACTGGGAGCTGGTCTCTTACGATATGATCCAACGCGCTCACGAGGCGGGATTGCAGGTCAATGTGTGGACCGTAAATGACCCCGAGCGGGCCGCATGGCTCGAGCGAGAGGGCGTCGACACCTTGATTAGCGACGAATTGCACGCGTGAATTTCAGGTAGCGCCGTGATGGACGCTCAGAGGGCATCGGCGATGCGGCGGAGCCCTTCTTCGATCAACTCGTCACTGGTGGCGTACGAAAGTCGTACGTGTCCGGGGGCGCCAAACGCCGAGCCAGGCACGACAGCGACACGTGCTTCTTCGAGCAGGTACGCCGCGAATTCCATATCATCGGCAAAGCGAGCCCCATCGCCGATATACCCCGAAAAATCAGGAAAGACATAGAATGCACCGCCGGGCGTGGGGCATTCGCAGTCGTCGATGGCATTCAATTTCTCGACGATCAGGTCGCGTCGACGACGAAAGATACCCCGCATTTCGTCGATTTTCGCGTCAGGCAGCTCGAGTGCGTCGAGCGCCCCGTACTGAGCAAACGAGGTGGCGCAGGACGTCGACTGACTCTGCAGTTTGCCCATGGCACCAATCACGACCTTAGGGCCGATCGCATAGCCGAGGCGCCAGCCGGTCATCGCGTAGGTCTTGCTGAAACCATTGAAGGTGATCGTGCGATTCTCGAGATCTGGATTGGCATCGACGAAATCGGTCGACGGGTCGGCGTCGTAGCAGAGGCGGTCGTACATCGCGTCAAAAAAGACGACGACATTGGGATAGTCTTTCAGGACCGCGCCAAGGGCCTGCAGTTCTTCACGCGTGTACACGGCACCGGTCGGGTTCGACGGTGAACAGAGGATGAAACCGCGAATGGCCGGATCCTCGAGTTCAGCGGCAAGTGCGTCGGGCGTGAGCTTGAACTCGGTCTCGAGCCCCGCCAGCGGCGTCACGGGCTCGGCGTCTGCCAGCAAGACCTGCGCGGGATACGAAACCCAGTAGGGTGCTGGAATGATCACCTTGTCGCCGCGCTCGAAAAGCACCTGGGTGGCGTTGTAGAGAGCGTGTTTTCCGCCGACGCTGACGATCACCTGGTCGGCATCGATGTCCCGGCCGCGACGCTTGTAATCACCGGCGATTGCGGCGCGCAGCTGGGGCAATCCGCTCGAGGGCAGATAGGTCGTATGCCCCGCGTCCAACGCCGCCTTGGCTTTGGTGCGTACCGTTTCGGGTGTTGGGAAATCTGGCTCGCCCGCTCCAAAGCTGACGACATCGATGCCATCGGCCATCATGGCCTTGGCCTTGGACGTGATCGCCAGCGTCGGTGAGGGTTCGACACGATTGATACGGCTCGAAAGCTTCATGGCTCTATCCTTCTTCGCGGAGCTTTTGGTAGAGGGGCTCGACCACCTGTTCGGGCACCAGAGTCGAGACATCGCCACCAAAACGGGCGACCTCTTTGACCAGGCGCGAACTCACGTAAAAATGCGACTCCTCGGTCATCATGAAGACCGTTTCGACACTCTCGTCGAGTCGGCGATTCATATTGGCCATCTGAAGTTCGTACTCGAAATCGCTCACGGCTCGCAGGCCGCGCAATAGGATGTGGCACCCACGGCTGTTGGCGTAATCGACCAGGAGCCCCTCGAAGGTATCGACTTCGACTGTATCGTCGGGGAACGAAACCTTGATCGCTTTGATGCGCTCTTCGACCGAAAAGAGCGGCGGATTCTTGCGCACGTTGAGTGCGACCGCCACCACCACCCTGTCGAAGACTCGCAGTCCTCGCTCGATGATCGAGACATGACCGTTCGTCAGCGGGTCGAAACTTCCCGGATAGATTGCGACTTTTTCACTCATGCTCGGCCTTTACGGGGACATCGTCAGGGCCGACATAGTGGGGGTTTGTCCTTCAACGTGCAACCCTTCAGACCGACCGACAAACGACAAACCGTCTGGTATCTAGAAACGCCGCCCAT
>CAYFTY010000926.1:0-2307 GCA_964346045.1 uncultured Bradymonadales bacterium
TCGTTCTCGACCCGGCGGCCGCGGCGGCGCCGGGTCGGCGCGCGGCTGCCGTCGAATTGATGCCCGACGCGATGGGTGAAGATGCGCCAGGCATCGCGTGGTCGCTGCTATCAGTGGCCCTCGACCCCTTTACCGAAAACGAGCGGTCCGCCGATTGGATGCTCGATTTCTGGCGGCTGCGGCGGGTTCGATTGGGCGAGTCGACCGTGTGTCAGGCCGAAGTCGATTACGAGATTGGTCATGCCTTCGAACAGGTCGGAAAGACCGCCGAGGCCGTGGCAGCCTACGAAGATAGTCTCGAGTCTCGTCCGACATTTTTGCCGGCACAGGTCGGGGCAGGGCGTATTTTGATCCACGATCGTCAGTGGGCTCACCTGGCTCGTCTTCTCGAGAAACAACTCGAGGGCGCACCCAACCCGGACGTCGAGGCGTCGATCGCATTCCGTCTCGGGTATCTGCATGACCGTAGGCTGCGCAGCGAGCCCGAGTCCGAACTTCGCGCTGAAGAATTCTATCTCAAAGTTCTTCGCCATCGCGGCGATCATGTCCCGAGTCTCGAGGCGCTCCTCGACCTCTCTTTTCGCCAGAATCAATTTGATGCGGCGTCTCAATATCTCGGGCGGCTCGCCGAACTCACGAATGGAGAAGGTGTTCAGAAATCGTATCTCATCGAGCTGGCGACGCTCTACGAGCATCGTCTCGACGATCTCGATGAGGCGGCCTCGGTCTATCAGCGAGTGCTGGAAATCGATCCGCACGATGTCCTTGCCTTCCAGGGGCTCTTGCGCACAGACCTCACGGGGCGGATGTCGATCGACGCATTGATGCGTCGCCTTCAGGTAGGCATTGCGGCCCGAGAGACCGATGACCTGGGGCATGTCCTCTTTGCGCTCTCGTCGCGCTCGGAGCAGGCTCGCGGGTTGGTCGCGGCGAATTTTCCCGACCACTATCCCGCGCTCGTCGTGCGGCTCTGCGACGCCGTATTGCACACAGCGATTGACGACGATGCGCTCTCGGCGCTCGAGAGAGCGTATCTGGACAGCGAGACTCGTTTTCTCTGCTACGTCATCGAGCGTCTCGGCCGACCGCGACCGCTGGCGGGCGAGCCGTTGCTCAAGGCCTCGAAAGTCTCGAATGATCCGATTCTCGAAGGGCGGTTGGTGCGCGCGATGTACTACGCGTGGAAAGAGGAAGACCTCGAGTCGCTTGGACTGCTGGCGACTGCGCGTGCCCGGAGGGCTCAGAGTCCCCTGATGCGTTCGGCTGAACTCACATGGATGGTCGCCACGCAAGAGCTGCGCGGAGACTCACGCTCGGCCCTCTACGTCTGCGAGCGGCTTCTGACGCAGTACATGGACTTTTTGCCTGCCGTGAAACTCGCTAAATTGCTCGCGCTCGAGGTCGAGGAATGGCAATCCGTCGTGCGCTGGCACAAGCGCGACGCGCACCTGAGTCGAGTCGAAGAGATCGCCGCCGACGACCGATTGCTCGCATCCTCGGTGCAACGTGACCATCTCGGCGATCTCGATTCTGCCGTCGCCGAACTCGAAAAGGTGATCGATTCGAATCCGCGCCATCCTGATGCGTTCGAGCGACTCAAGGACCTCTTCCATACCAGACGCGAATTCACGCGCCTGCTCGAGGCCTACGAGAATCAGATCGCGCACAGCAGCGACGACCACGAGATATGTCAGTGGCTCAACGAGATGAGTGAGGTCGCCACACGTCACCTCGATCAGCCGAAGTTGGCGATCCAATACCTCTCTCGATCGCTGGACCGTCAGCCGCGGCAGCGCCGTCGATTGCGTGTGCTCGCCGAGCTTCACGAGGGTGAAGAACACTATCAGCAGGCCGTGTCGTGCTATCGGGCTGCCGCTGAGCTAAGCGAGGAACCGGCGCTTTTGCATCGCTTATGGTCGCATGTTGGCTATCTCTACGAGCTCAAACTCGACGACCTCGAGGCATCGAAATTCGCGTATCTGAAGGCTCTCGAAATCGATCGCAGCGATTCTCGCGTGCTTGTCGCTCTGGCTCGGATCTGCGAGGCGCGCATGGAGCTTCAGGAGTCTCTTCGATACCTGAAGTCGGTACTCGAGGTTTCGCGGGATAGCAACGTGCTGCGTGATGCACGGATTTCGATCGTGCGGGTCGAGGCCAAGGCGGGCGCGACCGTCGACGAGCTCCTGGCTAGCGCCAGACGAGTTCTGCTTCATCATCCCGAGCATCTCGAAACGGTGGACGACATCGTGGCGCGCCTGCGCCGGGCCGGGCGCGAAAGCGAGGCTTCGGCGTATTTTCGCGAGATCA
>CAYFTY010000927.1:0-2304 GCA_964346045.1 uncultured Bradymonadales bacterium
CTCGCCGCGATCTTCGCGCTCGGCCTGATGATGCCGACAACCGCGGCAGCTCAGGACGTGCCCGAGCTGCAGCTGCAGCAATTCCGACCGGCGACCGGCCCGACGGACTACTTGAACGTCTACGGCACTAACCCCGCACCGCATCTCGAATTCGACCTCGGCTTTTATCTCGACTTCGCCAGCGATCCGCTCAAGATTTCGGCCTTCGACGAAGAATTCAATTCGGTAGTCGGCTCACAGCTCACCCTCTCGCTGATGGGCAATATCGGTCTTTTTGACTTCCTCGAGGTCGGCATTCTCGTGCCCGTCACGGTCTTCCAGTCGTCAGGCGACCTCGAACCCGTGCAGCCGCTCGATGCCGATCCCGATGCCGAAATCTCGAATTTCGGCATCAACGACGTACGGCTTTCGGCCAAAGCCGAAATCCTCGATCTGCTGCAGGACCCCCTCGGGCTCGCCTTCATTCTGACCGGATATATCCCGACGGGGCTCGACGAGCGATTCGTCGGCGATGAATCGTTCGGACTCGAAGCGATAGGCTCGATCGAGACCTGGGTGATCCGTGGAATCCGCGTCGCTTTGAACCTCGGATACCGCTACCGACACGAATCGGTCGTGCTGCGCGAAAACACCATTGGCGACGCCGTCCTCTGGGGTGTCGCGGCGAATATCCCCCTCTTCATCAGCACCCTCGATCTCATCGCCGAGCTCGACGGCGCCATCGGCGTCGCCGCTAAAGAAGAGGGACGAGAAGGCATCCAGGGTGGTGAAGTCCCGGCTGAATTCAAGATCGCGGCACGCTACGAGATCAACGATGACTGGTCTCTCACCTCGGGAATCGGCTTCTCGATGAATAACGAAGCCGTTGGAACGCCCGACTTCCGCGTCTTCGTCGGAATCGGCGGCTACTGGGTATCCGGAGGCAAATGGGGCTTCGATTACGACGGCGACGGCATCTACGGCGTATACGACAAATGCCCCGAAGGCCCCGAAGACTTCGACGGATTCGAAGATCAAGACGGATGTCCTGACTACGACAATGATGGCGATGGCGTTCCGGACGACCTCGACAAATGCGATAACACACCCGAAGGCGTAGAGATCGGGCCCGACGGATGCCCCGATAATGACCTCGACGGGGACGGGATCCCCAATGACATCGACAAATGCCCCGAGGACGCAGAGGACCGGGACCGGTTCGAAGATGCCGATGGGTGTCCGGACGTCGACAACGATGGCGACGGAATCCCAGACACCGCGGATAACTGCCCGAATGAGCCCGAAACGTTCAACGACTTCCTCGACGACGACGGATGCCCGGACGATCCGAATGATAAGGTCCATATCTCGCGCGACCGCATCATCATCACCGAGCAGGTCTACTTCGACACCGGCAAGACCACCATCAAATCGGAGAGCTTCGAGATTCTCGATGCAGTGGTGAAGGTGCTCAAAGAGAACCAGCAGATCACTAAGATTCGCGTCGAGGGGCACACCGATAGCCGTGGCTCGGACCAGATGAATCTCGAACTCAGTCAGGGTCGTGCCGAATCGGTTATGAGATACATGGTCGAAAACGGAATTGCCGAGGGTCGCGTCGAGGCAGTCGGATACGGTGAAACCAAGCCCATCCGAACGAATGAGACGGCCGAAGGACGATCGTACAACCGACGCGTCGAGTTCACGATTCTCGAGATGCGCGAGTATTGATGGGCCTCTCCCACAGAGCGGCTCTCGCGTGTCTGATCGGTCTGGCCACCCTGGCTGTGGCCTGCGACACGCGAGATCCGATTATCCGTATCAGCGAGGTTCGCGGTCCCGAAGGCGGTGCAGCATTCACCGTGACCTCTGTGCAATCACAGGGCGAACAAATTCTCGCCGCACCGTCGGAATTCGATCTCTTCTTGCGCACCCCCGACGAGTCGGCCTGGACTCCGATTCAATCCCAGCTCTTGCCGTCGTTTCGACTCGCGCCCTACCGCGAGCTACGACTTGGGGAAGGACAATTCACGTATCCGCGGGCGCGCCTCTTTCTCGGATGGGACCAGCGACTCTGGTTCCTCGCCCGCGCAGCCTCACTCACCGAGCCCGCGCTCTGGGTCAGCTCCGATGTGGGACGCACATGGAACCAGCTGGCACTTCCCGACGTCACCGCCCCGGGCTCTGGCGAAACCGAAAGCGCGAGCGCGACCGACCCGTTCCGACTCGTTCGAAGTGACGACCATCTCTATCTGCTGCATGCACGGCGAATCTGGCGCTTTCAGGACTCGATGAACTCCCACTGGAGCCAACTCTCCATGGAGG
>CAYFTY010000928.1:0-2297 GCA_964346045.1 uncultured Bradymonadales bacterium
CCCTCGCCGAGGACCGCTCCGGCGACGTCCTGGTCGAGCGGCTGACGCGCGCCGACCACCGGGCTCGCCAGGGTGATGACCTGCGCAATCGAGGTCGGGTTTTCACGGGCCACTTCGCGAGCGATATAACCTCCGAGGCTCCATCCGATGAGATGAATTCGCCGGTCTTTCGAGAGCGCTTCGACCTTTTCGGTGACGCCCTCGATGAGTTCGCGGACTCGTCCGTGGTTTCGTCCCAGACCCCAACCGTGAACGTCGTGACCGACGCGACGAAGCGTTCGTCTCAGCGGCCAGGTTGCGATGTCGCTGGTCATGAATCCAGGCAGGACGATCACGCGACGCGAGCCCTGTGGTAGTTTCTGTCTCGCCCATACGAGGGGCAAACGTGCGAGATGAGTCACGGCCTCGAGTTCGGTCAGAGCGCGCGCTTCGGGTGTGAAGAGTTCTTCGGGATACGACATCAGAGCGAGGGCCAGATGATCTGAAAGAACACAATGAGTCCGACCGCTCCAACGAATCCGCCGATGATGCCGGCGACGATCGGGGCTGCGATCTGTGCTTTGGAGTTCGAGGGAAAAGCCACGAGCGAGACGAGTGCGATGAGGAGGCCGGCCATCGAACAGCAGGCGGGGCCGATCGAGATCATCGCCGCCGTCATGCCATCAGACTCGCTGCCGTAGCCTGCGACGCCTGTAATCGCCGCACCGCCGCAGGCAAAGATCAATGTCAGCAGCCCAAATACGCCCAGCATGATTTTGGCGTTTTTGGTGTCTTTTGTAGGGGCAGCGTCGCTCATGTTCCTCCTTTCTAACCGCGACTTTAGGACGATTCGTTCGGTGCGGCAATAGGGAGAGTGAAAGATAAACCGCGTCGAGTACTCGCATATCGATCGGGTGGAGCGGTGATAAGCCCGCGCCTCTGAAAGGCACGAGCGAACCATCGGCAGTAGTTGATGCATCTTCGCGTCTGCGTTACATCGAGTCGATAAGTTGATTCGTCGCCGGCGAGAGGAGGTCGAATAAGTGAGTTCATCTTTCCGATTGTGATGGCGCCTCGGTCGTGAGATCCGATGCGACGTTCAGTCGTGGCTGAGATGCCGTATTTCGACCTGACTCATCACCGCTCCGAGAGCTTCCTCATCCGTCTGGGCCGCTCATGACACGCATCATTACTCTGGTCGTTTCTTTCGTATTCTTTCCATGCTTCGCATGGGGACAGTCCCTGACCATCGATGGCGCACTCGACAGGGTCGATCAGCTCGAAGAGCTGAGCCGTTCGAACGAGGCGAGAGTCCGCGGGCTCGAGGCGCAGGCCGAGCAGGCCGGGCGTTGGCAGGGGCCCGGGCTTCGTGCCGAGTGGTTTTCGGTAGCCGAGAGGGAGTCCGAGCTCGAACTCATCGCCGGTCAGCAATTACCGATCGACAGTGCTCCCTCGCTTGCGCGCAAGGCGCTGGAAAGTCAGACAAAAGCGGCCGAGTTTGATGCATCGGCACGGCTGCAAATGTACAAGGGCGAGGTTGCAGGAGTCTTTTTCGAGCTGCTCTTCGTCAAGCAACGTCTCGAGGTGCTCGAGGAACTGGTGGCTGCTGTAGAGCGCACGCGCGGATTCCTGAAGCGACGGCAGGCGGCGGGGGATGCGTCGCTTTTCGAGGTCGAGCGCGTCGAGCGAGAGGTTCGCCGGCTGAATTTACGAATCGAAAGAGAGAAGGCAAATATCGAGAAAGTGCGTGCAGAACTGTCGGCGTGGCTGCAGACCCCGGTCCAGTCCGTCGCTGGTAAACTCGAGGTCGAACGCTGCGGCGGCGAGGTCGACACGCCTCCGCGTATCGCCGCTCAAAATGCGCAGGTCGAAGCTGCTCGTGCGCGCGTCGAGTCAGCCGAGCGCACATGGATTCCCGAACTCGAAGTCGAGGCGGGCTGGATACTCAACTTCGATCCTCAGAACGATCCCGCAAACGGATACCGATTGGGTCTGGCGTTCGGTTTACCGCTCTGGGTGAGCCGCAATCTCGCGGTCAAGGCGGCCGAGGCAGATGTCGTCGCCGGGCAAGCAGACGTGGCGCTCGAGACCCGACGCATCGAACTACTTGCAAAGGGGAGCCAAGAACAATGCAAAGCGCTTCAGGAGAATGCTCAAGGTGTCGCGGCATCGATCCCGAAGACCCAAAAGCTCTTGGAGCGAGCCGAGTCTGGATACGAGGCTGGCGAACTCTCGCTACTCGAGTTGCTGGATGCACAGCAAGCGGTACTCGAAGACCGTCTCGATCTGATTGAGACGCATTACGGGGCTCAGCGCGC
>CAYFTY010000929.1:0-2296 GCA_964346045.1 uncultured Bradymonadales bacterium
AACGCCTGTCCATGTCCCGTCGCCGAGACGATGACTCGGCGCAAAGCCCGAAAAGTTCCCGTTGCCGTCGGTCACGGTCGAAACGGTGATCGGCTGAGGATCTGCTTCGGAATCGTCGAGCTCGAGCGGGTAGAAGACAGTCTGCACTCGCACGTCGGGCACGGGGCCCGAGACGTCTTCGACAATCCCGTGAATCGCCGCACCGCGGGAGAGGCGCTCGATGCGCTCAGACATGCGAGCAGCAATCGTCACCGACGGGGTGTAACGAACCTCGGTCCGTGCTTCAGCTTCGTCACGGTATGCCGAGCCCGGCACTCTCACGAGGACCTCGTTTACGCCCTCCTCGAGAAAATCCACCACGTTGAGAGAGCCACGTCCCGACGCGTCGAAATTCAGTGTTCCGGCGCGCTCGCCTCCAATCTCAACGAGAGCCTCGCCCTGAAACGCAATATCTCCCTGCGACGCGGCGCGTGCGTAGACGAAGACCGGACTCGCTGTGCCCACCGCAAACGTTGGACCAAAGACATCGACCGACACCGGAGCTGGCTCGAGTTCGATCGTGCCCAGCTCCTGGACCCCGTCGAAATGCTCATTGCGTGGATAGGTCACGTAGACGGCGTATTCTCCGGGAGGAAGCTCTTCCTGCGCCTGGAATTGGCCGAGTTGATTGGTCGTGACTTCGCGCGTCGCGACGGCCCGTGCATCCGGCACCGATTCGATACGCACCTCGACGCTGCGGTGACCAATGCCGCGGTCGAGCTCGTCTTTGAGTCGACCAGACACCTGCGCGACGGTTCCGGCCGCCTGGACGTTGACGTCGAGGCGGCTTTCTCCGCGAATTCGGATCTCGAGGGCCTGCGCAGAAACCGTGCAGAAGAAGGTCAGCACTGCCAGAATGTAAGCCGTCGCTTTCATTGAATTTTGGCCAGCTCCTGCGTTGCCCATTCGCGATGTTCACCGCGGGGCTCGAGTTCGAGGTAACGCTTCAAATGATCAATCGCGATCTTGGGTTCGCCATCGTCGAGTGCCCTGCGAGCGAGACCCACATGGGCAGCGCTATGGGTCGAGTCGCGTCTGAGTGCTTCCGCGTAAAGTCCGCGCGCCTTTTCAAATTCTTTGCGCGCCTCGTGGTATGAGGCCCGAGCCACGAGCAGGTCGGCCCGCCGACCCACCAGCTTCTCGGCGCGATCGAGGTAGCTCAGCGAGGCCTCAACGCCCTGTCGCAGCCCGCTCAATACCGCAAGCCACTCCAACAATTCGCCGCGCTGGGCCGAATACCGTGACGTCTTCGGGTATCCTTCCAGGATTCGCTCGAGGTCGCGAACGGCCACTGAGAGGTCCAATTTCGCATACGATTTTCCAAGACCTTCGATGGCATCGAGGCTTTCGCGATCACGAAGAAGCGACTTGTAGAACATACGGCGCGCTTCGTTCCAGTTGCCGAGCTCGGCATTTGCGTATCCCAATTCCAACAACACGTCCGCGCTGCCATCGTAATCCCTGCCCGAACGAGTCAGGTACCTCTGAGATGCAGCGAACTCCCCACGGGTTCTGAGCAAGAGTCCTTTGAGCCAATTCGCCTGCCTGTGTGCTTCGTTTCTCTCGAGCGCGCGATCGACGAGTTCGGTGGCCCGACGGGCGTCGCCCTGCCAGAACGAGCCATAGGCAAGATCCGTCGTGCGGTTGACTCCGACCGGATCTGCCTCGAGCAGCGCATCCCGCAGGCTGGTGTAGCGCGGGTTTCCCTTACCCAGCCGTGAGAGAGCACGCAGCCGAGCCCCCTCGAGAAAGACCCGTTCGACAAGCGAAACTCGGGTCGAATCGAGCGTGTTCAGAGCTGCACCTGTCTGCCGCCTCGCAAGATGCGCCTGGCCGACGAACCTCGAGACCATGGGCTGGTACATCGAATCTGCACTCAGCCGTCCGGCAAGATCGATCGCGTCTTCGTGTTCGCCATCAAAGAACGCTTGCACGACTTCGAAAGCGAGGCGGGCACCTTCCGACGCTGGAGCAGAGAGCTCGGTTTTCGCTCCTCCCTGCTCGGAGATCAGATGGGCAGCAAATCTGAAAACATCTGCGTCGTCTCTTGCCGAGGCTGCCTTTTCACACACATCCGAGGCTCTCTGCGGATCACCGGCTTCATTCAAAGCCGCTGCCCTCGCGAGCAGCGTCCAGGCCTCGACCGCCGATTCTGCTGGCACGTTGAGCCGAAAGGCGATCGGCCGCTCGATGTCGTCACTTCTGCGACTGACATCGGGAGCCGTGAAGGACATGGCCAGATCCGGGCGTCCGGCAT
>CAYFTY010000930.1:0-2294 GCA_964346045.1 uncultured Bradymonadales bacterium
GTGCGTATCAACGATTACGGAATCCGTCGTCACCTCGACCGGGCTTGGAATTCCCATCTGCTGGCGCGACGGGTGGTCGAAGAGCATTCACTGGTGAGCCTCGATCTCGAGTCCGGTCGTGTGCGCCCTTCGACCACCAGTCACCGTGCCGGGCCGGTGCATCCAATGGGCTGGGTCTTAGTGGCCTCGCGGGAAGGCCTCGCGGCTTTTCATTTAGAAACCGGCGTGGTCCAGGCGGTCGATACCGAAATGACACCGGGCACACTGGATGCACTCGCCTTCGAGAATGCTGGCAAGTGGTTCATCGTCGAACCTCTGAGCGGAAAGAGCCGAGAGGTTGATTCGCGCCCACGATTCGTCACCGAGGATGGGTGTGCCCTCATCACCGAGGGACGTCCGAGTCGCATTGAAGACGGGCCGTGGAGACTGGTCTGCGTCTCGGGGAGCTAACGACGGATTGCGAAGCCCGAATGTCCGCGCTCATCCTGGTGATAGCGGACCTGGACATCTTCGACTCGAGCGCGTTCGGGGCCCTCGTGAGCCCACGCGATGAGCTTCTCGAGATCATCTCGAGGTCCTTCGGCCTCGAGCTCGACTCGCCCGTCGGCGAGGTTCTTGACCCAACCGCTGAGACCGAGCTGCGATGCCTTTTGGCGCGTACTCGCGCGAAAGAAGACGCCTTGCACGCGTCCTGAAATCCATGCATGTGCTCTCATCGTCAATCCTCCAAGCCGCTGTATTCCCCTACGTTTCGCGAAACGGGGACAAGAGACCCCTTAAGGTGGTCTGATGTAGGTGAAGTGCGACAAAGTGGCACACTCTATCTCCTGGATACCTGAAGAGAATCGCCCTGGGCCCAAGATGGGTCAGGATTCATGCCTTGAGCCGCAGAATACGTCAAGGCGCAGCATATCTGGATCGAGGATTGCAGCATTAGGGACTGTCCGTCGAATTGCGGAGGCACTCGAGATGAATTCGAAACCCAATACCAGCACCAAACAATCGATGGCCTGGGTCGTCGAGGGCTGTGGGCACGCACTTGCGATCTCGGTGATTTTCGCGATCGCGATTGCACTGGCGATGCCGGGACAGACCTTTGGCCTCGCCTTGAGCGCACTCGATGATCCACAGATGAGCTCGCACGTCCTTTCGGACCTGGCCATCATGCTCGCTCTCTCGACGGTCACCTGGGCGGTGCTCTTCGGGGGGCTATGCTGGGTTCGAGATGCAAGCACACGTCGAAAGCGCACAGCGGTTCACCGCACGGTGGGAAGCATCGCCACCGAGACCCTCATCGTGATGCCGGTTTTTCTCTTGCTGACCTTTGGGATCGCGCAGATGGGTGTGAACTCCATGGCCGGTCTCTTGACGACCGTCGGTACTTTTCAGGCAGCGCGCACGGTTGCTGTGTGGGCTCCCGAGCAGGGAACCGCGCGCACCAACAGTGGACAGACCGTAACTCGTGGCGATGTCGAGGAGCGAGCGCGGATCGCTGCAGCAGCAGTGGTTGCGCCCGTTGCCCCGATGTCGGCCGGCGCCACCCGCTGCTCGACGCCTCGCACGCTCTCGCTGATGATTCAGAGCATGGTCAACGCAGGCCTCTCGCCTGTGCAGGCCCC
The DNA here is from genome assembly GCA_964346045.1 of uncultured Bradymonadales bacterium. Lineage (GTDB taxonomy): Bacteria > Myxococcota_A > Bradymonadia > Bradymonadales > Bradymonadaceae > CAYFTY01. The sequence continues at coordinate 1,620 of CAYFTY010000930.1, forward strand.
TGCAACCCGGATCGGCACCTTCACCGAGGCGCTCGACCGCTCATCCTTTGCTCAGCGTGGCCCCACCAAATTGGTGGCCGCGTACTGCGGTATGAACGTGCGTTTTTCGGGCGATATCTACACATCTCCGGGAGACACCGAGCAGGGCGAATTCACGACTCGTGTGACCTACAACCACAAGATGGTCTTTCCGCTGGTGGGACCGGCCTTTGGCGGACGGCTCACAGCGGGAGGATGGGAAGTCCCGATCGAACGCCAGTACCGGATGCACCATCATCTCACGCCCAATCCCGAATTGCCCAAACGCAACGACATCCTCTGAGGCCCGATATGCTAGAGAAGATTCGACATCTCGTGGGGCGTTTTCAGAGCAACGAATCAGGCGCGGTGGTTTTGTTGATGCTGGCCGGTGCGTTGATCCTCTTCATGGTCACAATGACCCTGATGGATGCGGGTACGGCCGCCAACGACAAGATGGAAGTTCAGGTCGCTGCCGATACGGCGGCCTACAGTCATTCGGTGGTCAAGTCGCGTTCGATGAACGTGATCTCATACGCCAATATCATCAAGCGTTTCTTCTACTCGTATCTCGTGACCTATGTGCATGCCTATCTCGCGATCGTTGCGCAGATGGGGATCTACGCCGGCAGATGCTTTCGCTTGGTACCCGATCCC
>CAYFTY010000931.1:0-2294 GCA_964346045.1 uncultured Bradymonadales bacterium
GCCTTGTGGGTATGTGGCTGCACGCCGATGAACGTTCGTTTCTGGGTGCGGCGGTCGACTCGCAACGTCGGTCACAATCGCTGACGATGCACGAATTCGAGCGGGCGGGCGGACGTTGGCAGGGCGCCGAAGAATCGTTTGGCGCATTTCACGTAGCGACTCGTGACGAGGACTTCATCTATCTGGTGCCGCTCGTGTCCAGGGACGAGAGCGATGAAGAGCTCCTCGGTTTCTTGCACCTCGCCTACCGCACGAAGCCGGCTTCGAGCGCGAGCATGGTGGAGGCGCTCGAGATACTGAGCGCACGATTGGGGCATTTCCTGCGTCACTCACCGCTCTACACGCTGAGCGCTCGCAAAATGTGGATCGTGAGCAAGGTGAGGGCGATCTGTGAAAAGGCCATCTCAGAAGATGCTGGAGCCGTCGAGAGGCGTGAAGCCATCGTAGATCGCGTCACCGGTCTCATCGAGCAATTCGCAGGTGTGCCTGCGTTCGCAATCGGTCACGTCGAGAGAAATTCCGAAGGCCGCCGCGTCTTGAGTTACGATCTTTCGTTCGGATGGACGGATTTCGATGCGATCGACCTTCTGATCGATGTGGAATCTGACGCGCGTGAAGATTCGGGCGTGTCGGCCCTCGCCGCTCGACTCGGTCGTCCCCTGGTTCTCTCGGGCCGTCGCGCGATGAAGGATGCGCAGTCGTTCAAAAACTACCTCTTTGTCGACGAGCAGACGGGCAGGCTGGTGGATGCACGCTCACCCGAGGGCGACGAAGCTCTCGCAGGTCAGGGAGATTGGGTGAAGTTGAGCGATTACTACAAGCCCGCGCGCGCCGAGGCCTACGCATCCATCGCAGTGCCGATCCAGTTTGGCGGGAAGATGCTCGGTATGGTCGCCGTCGAGGTGGATCGCGATACCCGCTGGTACTGGTGGAGTGGCTACGGCGGGAATCTCTTCTGGGAACTCATCGCGTCGGACCTCGGACTTGCCTTTCGAATCTTGGCCGCTGAAGCCGAGCACTGAACCTCATTCTCGATACCCTGATCGGACATCTGTGTCTGGAGCGGATGAAGATTGCTCCACGCTGATTGGGGTCAGATATCTACTCTATTGTCTTCGGAGATTCGCTTGCGCGGCGGCTACGCTTGACGAACCGCGCGATCGGCAGCCTTCATGCAAAGGCTGGCACGACGCTTGTAATTCGACTCCGCATACGAATTGGCCTGGCGTCTTGAACGAATCGAGGATGAATTCATGAAGATGAGCTACAAGATCATTCTGGGGTGGGTAATCGTGGCGACGACGTCAGTCTGGAGCCCGGCCGACGCGGCCGCTCAGACCTGGGCGATGACGCAGTTTTCGTCGCGTGCGATCGAACCTGCCAACGTCGCCACCTTTCAGGACCTCCTGCAGAACGAACTTTCGAATCAAAAGGGCGTGAGTTTCGTTCGGCTCGAAAAGCCATGCTCAGACGCCGCGTGTGCTTCGGCAGCGGCGCGCAAGAGTGGCGCAGACGCGGCCGTCTACGGAAGTGTCTCGACGCTCGGCAAGAAGGTGATCGTGACGGTCGACGTCGTCGATTCGGACGGTGGTGGAATGCATGCCGAGCGTATGACGATCGACCGCGTCGACGAGCTCGATATCGTAGCCTCGAGGATCGCGACCGCGATTACGACCAATCAACCGGTCGAAGCCACCGCCGAGCTAGGGTCGATCACAACCAAAGAAACGAAGGTCGAGAAGCGAAGGCATGGTCTCTCAGGGCTTGCTCTGGGGGTCGGGGCACTTGCATCGGCGCACGGCTACGCCAACGTTCCGGTCGGAATCGCCTTTGATCTCGCGTGGTGGTACGAGGCGCCGGCGTTTGCAATCGGCCCCCGTGTCGGGCTTCGTTTTCAACCCGATGTCGATGCCGACGAGGCCTTCGTCGAGGTGCCGATCGACATCGGCGCCTACTACGTGATGGGACTCGGTGATGTCGCTCCTTTTTTTGGTGGCGGAGCCGGCGTTCGATACATCCACGACAGCCGTTTTCAGCAGGTCCGAGTGGGCTCGGTGATCACCACCACTCATGGCGCTGATGTCGAAGATAATGTCTGGGGATTTGGCGCCTACGCGAGACTTGGTGTTCTGCTATTTCGAACCTACTCGGTGCGAACTTCAGTCTCTGCCGACTACAACATCACCTTTGCCGAAGTGAACGGTGAATCAATTCCACAATCGTTCACCTTCATGCTTTCTGTCTATTTCTGAGGAGAAAATCATGGTCTGGAAGATTGCAAAAATGACGATGGG
>CAYFTY010000932.1:0-2293 GCA_964346045.1 uncultured Bradymonadales bacterium
ACAACGCGACGTCAGCGCGGTGGGCGAACCCCTCGAGATGGCGGCCGGCCCTCATCTCGTCGAATTCGTCGCCGACGGCTTCAAACCATGGCAAGAGCTCGTCGAAGTCGAGGCCGACAAGACCAGCGAGGTGCGTCCCAGGCTCGAAAAGGTTGGACTGGATCTAGAGATCGTCGGTGAGTCTGGTACGGCCGTTCGGTTCGACAGCGAGCGCGTAGGAGTCGTGCCGGTGACCGTCGAGCAAATCGATCCTCGCAAATTGCATCAGATCGATCTCACGCTTCGCAGTCAGGGAGTCAGTCGTCTGCGCACGAAAATCGGGCTGCCCAGATTGCTCGCAGGCCGCTTCGATGGGCACTTCGATCAACCGTCGCTCGACACCGATGAGAATGATTACGGCTACGTGACCATCAGCACGGGAGACGACTGGTGGCATATCTGGGTCGATGATAAACCCCTCGGTCTCAGAACGCCTGTCGGTGCCGAAGACCGCCTTCCCATGCGCGAAGGCACGCACGTCATCTCCCTTCGTCGCGGCTTTGAAAAGCATGAACTCGAAGTCGAAGTTCGCGGTGGCGAAACGGTGGTCCTGCGCCAGGACCTGCCCTTCGAATTCAGATAGAATCTCGTTGTGCCGTCGTTCCGAGCCATGTGCTCGGTCGCGACATTGAATCGGGGTCAAGACGAGAGATTGATGGGAGTTTTCTCAGATATCGTCGGCCTCGATGCCGTGCTTGGTCATCAGCTTCCGGAAGTACTTCCGATCGATATCTGCCTCACGTGACGCCTGGCTAATATTGCCTTCATGGCGGCGCAAGAGCTCGAGGATATAGTCTTTCTCGAAGCTCGTGATCCACTCTTCTTTGGCGTCTTTGAACGGCAATTCGGTGAGCTGCTCCTTGTCGGGAACTTCCATATGCGTTCCCGAATCCTGTCCGCTCTGCAGGGCAGGACGGCTTCCCGAAGGTGAAATGCCCGTGATGTAGTCGGGGAGATCCTCGGTTCGGATCACATCGGTTTCAGCGAACGAGACGGCGCGCTCAATCACATTCAATAGCTCGCGCACGTTCCCGGGCCACTCGTATCGTTCCATGGCAGCCAGCGTAGCCGGATCAGCCTGCCGGATGCGCATGCGTCCATCCGGATCGCGGTTGAAGTCGAGCTCCGAAAGGAAATGCCGCACGAGGAGGGGGATGTCTTCGGTGCGCTCACGCAGGGCCGGCAAATGAAGTCGTACGACGCTGAGGCGGTAGAAGAGGTCTTCGCGGAAATTGCCTTCCTGGACTTCTTCTTCGAGGTTGCGGTTGGTGGCGGCCACGACGCGAACGTTCACCGGAATCGACTTATTCGAGCCGACGCGCCGCACCTCGCGTTGCTCGAGCACACGCAAAAGTTTGGGCTGAAGGTCGAGCGAGAGTTCGCCCAACTCGTCGAGGAAGATGGTTCCGCCCTGGGCCATCTCGAAGAGTCCCTTTCGCGTCATGATCGCGCCGGTAAAGGAGCCTTTCTCGTGGCCGAAAAGCTCGCTTTCGATCAACGACTCGGGCACGGCACCACAATCAAAGACGATGAACGGCTTCTCGGCACGTTTGCTCAGGTCGTGAATGGTCTGGGCGAAGACTTCTTTGCCCGTTCCCGTCTCACCTTCGATGACGACGGTGGCGCTCGTCGGGGCGATCTTCTCGAGAATGCCGAAGATCTCGCGCATCTTGATGCTGCGGCCCACGATCTTTCCGAATTGTTCAGACGAACTCGGGACAACGGGGACTTCTTCGTCCATCGAGTTGAATTGGATCTGGGTGTTGCCGACTGTGAGCACGAGCCCGGGCGCGAGAAACGCCTCTCGGATACGAACGCCATTGATGAAGGTGCCGTTGGTGCTGCCGAGATCGACGGCGACGTATTCCTCGTCTTCCTGTACAATTCGGCAGTGATGACGACTGACGGTTTCGTCGTCGAGAATAATATCGTTGTCTTCGAGCGTTCCTATGGTGATGACATTGGTATCAAAAACCTGTTCTGTCTGGCTGGGTAGGCCTGGATTGACGACGATACGAACCTTGCGCAGATGCAGGGTTTTCGGGCGTCCATCGACGTAGGCGATTTTCGTGGGTTGCGCTTTACCGTAGAGCGGCATTCTCTGTCCTCGACGACTGCAACGGACGGGCCGAACGATCGTTTGGAAATTTGAAAGCGTGCGCTGCATGCCGCGGCGTGTAGAATAAAGCCGAGGTTGGCGTTGACGTTGCCTCGCTAGATCAAAACAATGAGTCACGTGACATGCAGGATCACT
>CAYFTY010000933.1:0-2290 GCA_964346045.1 uncultured Bradymonadales bacterium
TGGTGCTCGGGGGCGGGAGCGGCGGCTCAGACATTCATTATTTCGTGTCGAATTTAGGCGATCGCATCGTCACCGGGGCGCGGCTCTATCACGAGGGCAAAACCTCGCTCTTGCTGACCAGCGGCTCAACTCCACCCGATTCGTCGGTAAAACATGACTCGGCGGCGGCGACAACCGCCGTCTGGACCGACCTCCAGATCCCCGAGTCGTCGATCATTCAAATTCCGGGACCACATAATACCCGCGAAGAGGTCGCTGCGCTCGAGGAGTACGTCGAGCGCTTTGGCTGGCAGTCCGTCGGGCTCGTGACCTCGGCCTGGCATCTGAGGCGCGCCATGAAGCTCGTCGCCAGCGCAGGACTCGGCGACGTGGTCGAGCCTATCCCTGCAGATTTTCGAGGATCGAGCCGTTGGGACGGCATCTACAGCGTGATTCCCAGCGGCGCGGGGTTCATACGCGTCCATCGTGCATGCTGGGAATACCTCGGCGCCCTCGCGGGCCGCTAATCTCACGCATTTTTTGCGGCATAACCCGGCCGGCGCAAATCATGCGTCCACATCGGAACGCCGCGCGTGCCAACCGATCCCGTAAGCCATTGATATCAAGACACAACCGAACCCTTGCAAACTCTGGCACAGACTCTGCTTTCATTGAAACCGTCAAGACTGAAACACCCAAGGAGAACCGCATGGCCGCTATTTTCAAAGTCAACGAACACATCATCGAGAGGATTGCCCGCATTGCACTGGGTATCGTTCTGCTGGGCTTTGCCTTTGTCGGCGGCTACTGGTGGGGTTTTCTGGGCTTTGTCCCACTGCTCACAGGCGCAACCGGCTTCTGCCCGCTTTATCGGGTCTTCGGTCTGAATACATGCGGCAAAGAAGAGTGCACATAAGAAAATTCTGAATCACGCGAACATCCGAACCTCGTAGCTCAATTCCTTCCCATCGGATGTTCGCGTAGACGGCCCCGTGGTGCGAACGCGCTGCGGGGTTGTCATTTCTTGGCAAGATTGACGAGACTCGAGACATGTTCGAATTCGTCGCTGAAGAAGTCTTCGAGTGCGGGCCGACCTTCGAGATGGTCCGGATCTTTCGCCACACGATGATGCATCGGGCCCTGGGCGCCTGTGAGCGAGACATTCGCTCGGAGTTCGTCGAGATTCCTGGAGGTCGATTTCGGATGGGCGTGGATGCCGACGAAGCTGCGCGCTGGTCTGAATGGTACGAGGGTAAGCCCGGCCTGGGAGCATGGGAGACCCCGGCGATCGAAGTCGAGGTCCCCGGGCCCTTTTTACTGGCGCGTGTGCCGGCCACTCTCGGCCTCTGGGACGCCCTCGAGCAAGCCGGCATCAATGTCTGGGACCAGCGCATGATCGAGGGCCCCGAACTTCCGGTCACGGGCGTGAGCTGGGAGAGCGCAAAGTCGAGCGCCGATCTCCTCGGATGCCGGTTGCCGACCGAAGGCGAGTGGGAGTACGCCTGTCGCGCGGGCACGGATACGACCTTCTTTTTTGGTTCGACAGAATTCGACCTCTCGAAATACGCGAATTTCAAAGTAGGTGGCCTCACCCCCGTCGCGTCTCGCGAGCCCAATGCGTTTGGGCTCTACGACATGCTTGGAAACGTATGGGAATGGTGCTCAGACTGGTGGAGTCAGACAGCCGGTCAGCCCCCCGAGAGCGACCCGATGCTCAGGCCGATGCGAGGCGGAAGCCATCGGTGTCGAGTGGCGCCCGATCTGGCCTGCGCCCGACGAGAATATGCCGGCGTCTACAGCCATGCCGACGACGTCGGCATGCGACTGGCGGCCGAGCTCGTAGAATGAAGGATCACTTCACGGGCAGCTGACTGATGAAGCGCCGGGTTTTCAGGACGGGATTGAGCTGCGCTGCCAGCACGGTATCGGCCTGTCGTCGATAGGCATCGATCACGCGCTTTCGCTCGAGACGCGGCAGATTGCGCCAGGCTTCGAACGACCCATTGGGCATCTTTGCCATGGCGATGAGGCCGGGCCTCGCCCACTTGAGGTCTTTCTCTTCGAGGCCGAACTCATTTCCGAGCGCGAGGATCTCGTCGTCTTTACCCTCGGCTGCGTTTCGAGCCTTGGCGGTGACTTCACCGAGCTCTTCGGCGACTGCGGCACTCTCGGGATCTTTTTCGAGCTTCCGCGCGTAGACATCGGCGGCACCCGCGACTCCCACGGCTCGCACGGCCGAGTCGACCTGTCTGGCGTACCGCCGTTATCGGCCACGTACTGGTTGAAATTCTTGAGCAGGTCGATGAGCTCT
>CAYFTY010000934.1:0-2286 GCA_964346045.1 uncultured Bradymonadales bacterium
CGAAGAGAGCGAAGAAGAGGGCGAAGAAGAGGGCGATATCACGCTCGATTTACTCGAGTAATCACAGGATGAAGCGGACATCGTCAATCGTCTGCAGTACATCATAGACTTCGAGAACGTGCTCGGCGCTTTCGGCCTGGATCGTCACGGTGAGCGAGAGATGGGCACCCTTGGAACTCTCACGGGTTTCCACATCGGGATTTGCGCTGGGTCCGCTCGCGTTGAGCACCGACTGGATGATTCGTGAAGCGAAATCATCGTTATTCGGTCCGATGACCTTGAACCGGTATGGTCCGGGAAACTCGTGAACATCGTTCAGCTTGTCGAGTATCGAATCTCGGTCACTCATCTCACTCTCCTCAAAGCCCTCTGCCGAGGCTAATATCCCCCATCGAGGTCGTAAAGGCATGGATGAAGCGGCGAAGATCATTCTTGCGAGCGGATCACCTTATAAACGTGAGCTTCTCGCCCGGCTGGGACTTCCATTCGAGACCTTTTCTGCCGATGTCGATGAAACCAGGCGTAAAGGAGAGGCCCCCGAAGCGCTCGCTCGAAGACTTGCGACTGCGAAGGCGTCTTCGGTGAAGCGCGACGGTTGGATCATCGGAGCGGATCAGGTGATCTCGCTCGGTGACGAGGTATTCTCGAAGCCCGGAACACGAGAGTGCGCGGTCGATCAGCTCGTGGAGCTGCAGGGGCAGGTTCATCAATTGATCACGGCGGTGTCGGTCGTCGGCCAACAGACGCTGACACGCTCGATGACCTTCGAAATGCATATGCGCCCGTGGAGCCGGTCATCGCTCGAGGCCTATGTCGACGAAGACCTGCCGCTCGATTGCGCCGGGGCCTACAAGCTCGAAGAGTCGGGGATTCGCCTCTTTTCGCGCATGGTCGGGGATGATTACACGGCGATCGTCGGCCTGCCGCTCACCATGGTATGGAGTCTGCTCGATGAGACCGGATACCCACTGCCGACCTGATATGACCGATTACTTCGAACGATATCGAGACATCATCGACGATTGGGAGGCGTTTCGAGATGCGCTTTCGAGGCCGCTGCCGACCTGCGGCTGGTCTAATCGCTTGAAATGCAGTCGTGACCAGCTCCTGCGGCGTTTCTCGGATGACGGCATCGAGGCGTCGCCGATCGAGTGGCATCCCGACGCATTCATTCTAGGCGATGAGGTTCATCCAGGTCGTCGGATGGAGCACATTGCCGGACTTTTTCAGGTGCAAGAAGAAGCCGCGCTCGGTGCCGTGCGTTTTCTCGATCTGCAATCCGGAGACCGCGTCCTCGACATGTGCGCGGCTCCGGGAAACAAAACGGCTCAGATCTGCATTGAGCTTGAGAATACGGGGACGGTCGTTGCCAATGACCGGTCTTATCATCGACTGCGGGCCGTGCGGAATACAGCCGACCGGCTCGGGATCGTCAATATGGTGGTCACCGAGTACGACGCGGGCAACCTGCCCTCAGATATCGGTCGCTTCGATGCGGTGCTCGCCGATGTCCCGTGTTCCTGCACGGGTACGTCTCGTAAGAATCCATCGGTACTCGACGACCCCGACCAATCCATCGAATCGCTCGCAAACACGCAGCGCGCGATTCTCTATAAGGCGTTTCAACTCACTCGCCCGGGTGGCAGAGTCGTCTATTCGACATGCAGCTATGCACCCGAAGAAAATGAATCCGTCGTTCAGGACATCCTCGATCGTCTCGACTACGAGCCGCGATGGGTCGAGTGCCGGATCCCCGGATTTCGGGCAGCGCCCGGACTCACCGAGTGGCAGGGAGAGGCCTTTTCGCCCGAGATGTCCCGTGCAATGCGCGTCTGGCCGCATCATAACGATACTGGCGGCTTCTTCGTCGCTGCGTTCGAAATTCCGGAGAAGGCATGAGTCGACTCGGTGAAATCGTGGAAATCGTCGATGCACACGAGCACCTCGATATCGTCTTCGAGTGGTTCGGGATCGATTGGACGCATTTCGAGGGGCTGGTGTTGACGCGTCCGAATGCCAAGGTCTTGAACCTCGTAAACCAAGATTGCGAGCCGTGCGAACGCCCGGACCCGGTTGCGATCGGGATTCCGTTTCTGCGCGTCAAGATGAGCTATCCCAAGCTCACGACTTCGGGGGTTTATTTCATCGGACGCCACGCGACCCGAAATTTCATCGAGCTCGATAGGGAGCGCGCGGATGCCTATTTCAAGCGTCACAGGGTGCCGCTTGGCGACGATGATATCGTCGAGTGCCATCCACGGGGTGGATATGTCATCATACGATGTG
>CAYFTY010000935.1:0-2281 GCA_964346045.1 uncultured Bradymonadales bacterium
TGGTATTCGAGCCTCGACTCTTGCTCAGTCGGCAGCGGGGCAGGGCCTGGAAGTACGCCGGACTCTATGACCGATCTGTCAGAAAGTCAGGGGTGCTGCGTTGATCGCGATCTAATTTATCCTCATCCTCCAATTCAATGTTGGATGAGTCGAATGAATGAATCACCCGAACGGGACTCATCGTCGAGGCCGAGCTGCACGGGTGTCGTATCGGACTCTGGCATCCCGGGCGTTCGAGCGAAACTCAGAAGCTCTTTACTGCGTCGACACGTCGATCGTGTACCCTCCACTCGTGGCCGCAGCCGGCCCGGCAACGCCAAAGAAGACGTTGTAGGGGTCGGCACCGGTGTCCAACTGAATCGAAGCCGTGTTGCTCGCCGAAACCTCGTATTCGCAGGCGACGGCAGTGGGCGTGTAGGGCGGCACGAAATAGGTGCTGGGCCCCGTCGTGTAGCCGTAGAGGCTGATGGGTACGCCCGAGGTCGAGGTCGCGGTGATGGTCGCGGTCGTATTGGCGGCGAGCGGCGCATCGAGCGCATAGAAGACGTGATTGCCCTCGAAATCAGCAAAGGTCGGTGACGGGAAGCAAGCCGTCTGGCTCGAGTCTTCCCAATCGAGGTTCGTGCAAGCGCCCTGCGAGATATTGCCCGAAACGCTTGCGGCGCCACCGGTCAGCGAGACCAGCTCGACGCTCGATGGCCAGGCGCCGTAGCTCGAGCCCGGAAGCGACGCTTCGCAGTGCGTTGCGCCCACCGTCAGATGCGCGCTGAGCGTGTAGGCTCCCGACGTCACGCCGCGGCCGCCGGCGACACCGATGAAGGCATTGTAGCTGGCCGTCGTCGACGGATTGTAGAAGACGATGGTCTCTAGCTCTCCCGGATTGGTGCCTGCGAGTCCGTAGCTTGCCTCGCAGTCGAGCACACTCGAGACGGCGGGCGGTACGAGATACTCGTTGGTGGCCATGCGATATCCATAGAGATTGGCCTCGACGCCCGGGTCGGGTTGCAGCGTCACCGTGAGCACCGAGTTTGGCGGCATCGGCTGGTCGAGCGCATGAAATATGTGGTTGCCTTCGAAGCGATCGAAACGCGTCGAGGGAAAGCACGCCACCGCGCTGTCTTGCGCAAAGTCGAGGTTGGTGCAGCTTCCGTTCGAGAGGTCGCCCGTCGACGAGTAATCACCGTTCGAATCGAAGCTCATCGTCGTCACTTCTGTCGGCCAGTCGGTGAGGCCGCTCGGCCCGGGCAGTGAGCCCGGGCAATGCTGCACGCCCGTCGCCGTGGTCACGTCGATGTCGTACGCTCCGCTCGTAACGCCGATCGGGCCGGCCACCGCGAACATGATGTTGTAGCTCGCGGTCTCCGAAGGATTCGAGAAAAAGAGCGTCTCGGCCTCGCCAGGGTTTGCGCCACTGAGCCCGTAGCTCGCCTCGCAGATGCCCGAATTCACAGCCGGAGGAACCGGGAACGCAGCCGTGCCGCTCTGCACTCCGTAGACGTTGACGTCGACACCGGCCGCCGGTGTCACTGTGATCGTGGCTTCAGACCGGGGAGGTAGCGGCTCGCTCAGGGCATAGAAAACGTGATTTCCTTCGAAGCGATCAAAGCGCGTTGCCGGAAAACAGGCCACCTGGCTGCTCGATGCAAAATCGAGGTTGACGCAGGCGCCCGACGATAGATCGCCACTCGCCGTGACGGCCCCCTGTGCATCTCCGGTGAGCACGTTCACCTGCCCTGGCCAGGTCGCATACGTCGAGCCCGGAAGCGACTCGGGGCAATGAGGTGGCGGGGGTTCGGTGACTTCGACTTCGACGGTATACGCGCCATCGAAGAGGCCGTTTTCGTGCCCGGCCACCATCAGAAAGTAGCTGTAGGCATTGTCGCTGGGATTGAGGAATTCGACGGTTTCGATCACGCCGGGGTCTGACGGGGTTCCAATCGCCAGCGGGTAACTCGCCTCACAATTGACGACCGACGGTACGAGCGGCGGCACGGTGAATCGCTCGGGGCCTACGCGATAGGCGGCGATGCTCACGTCGACATCGCGCTCGGGGATCACCCGAAATTCGACCTTGCTGCCCGCCGTCGCTTCGATGGCGTAGTACTGCACGTTGCCACCAAAATGAGCGTTCTCGGTCGCCGGAAAGCACGCCGTCTGCGAGCTGGACGCCCAGTCGAGCGTGCAGAGCGGGCTTCCTGTATTCGTGTTGCCGGTAGTCGATCCAGAGCCCGAGCCGTCGACGGCGATGGTCGTGACGCTCGACGGCCAGTCGCTGAGGCCC
>CAYFTY010000936.1:0-2281 GCA_964346045.1 uncultured Bradymonadales bacterium
GGGCCCGCGCCGTGAGTCATGTAGACCGGGGCCAGTCGAGGTGCCCGAGTTCATCGACGGGGCGCATGTGACGCTCTTCGGCCCGCCCGACACGGCGAAGCTCTCGATCAATGCGATGAATGCGATACATCGGGTGCCTGCTGGTGAGCCCGCGATCGTCGGAAGACTCGCCGACGAGTCGGGAGAGGTCGCTCGGTGGGGTGCAGATAACGAAGATTCGAAAACGCCAATCATGCGAAACTTTCTGAGGGCCTGCGAGAACCTGATGGGTTGTTTCGATGGCACGCTGCGACACGTCGACGAATCACGCGGCAGGACGTACGAACTCGCAGACGGTCGGCTCTCGATTCCGATCAAGCGTATCCCGGGGCTTGCGCTCCCGGACGGCAATCACCTCTATGACGAGAATCCGCTGCCGCTGCATCTGGTCGATTTCGCGCTTCATCTCTTTCATAACCGCCATCGGCCCGAGGCCATGGTCTTTTACGTGCCGAAGCTCGAGAACGAAGAAGAAGCAGCCTATCTCAATTATCTCATCGACACGGCAGACGGGCTGCTGCGAGAGCGCGACGAATCTTACGAGGGTGGGGAGGTGCGAATCTTCGTTGTGTTCGAGAACCCCAGGGCGATCTTCCGGATCACTGAAATGGTAGCGGCGCTCGAACCCTACTTTCTGGGAGGCTCGCTGGGATGGCACGATTTCCTCGGGTCGACTGCCCGACTCTTCAAAAACGACCCTCGCTATCGCATCCCGGTCAAGGCCGATCCGAATATCGTGATCAATCATATCGCCGAGTCGCATCGCATCCTTGTTCGGTGTCTCGATCCGGTCGGCGGCGTCAAGATCGGCGGTATGTACGGAGTGCTCTACGAGGCAGGTAATCAGGCCTCTTTCGATGTCTCGATGGTGGGCTACATCAAGGACGTAGTCACCCAGTTGAAACGCGGCCTCGACGGATTCTGGGTGGCGCATCCCGATTTCGTGCGCACCGGGATCGCGTTGGTCGAGGCTTTTCGCCACTGGCAGTCAGGAGATCAGAGGACCATGCGTAATTTGATTGCGGCGCTCGTCCCTGACGAAGACGAAAGAATACCGCTGCTCGATTTCGTGTTCGGTCCAGATGTGCCCGGTCTTGATGAAGATGATGCGCTCTATGGGCGGGCGGTGCTCGCGGCAACGCTCGAAACCTCGGACGTGATTGCGAACCACGATCCCGAAGAGGTGCGATACAACGTGTTTCAGGCGCTTCAATACCTGGCTGATTGGCTCTCGGGACATGGCTGCGTCGCGCTTCCGGCCAAGATGGAGAATGCAGCAGGCGAAGACGTTTTCGTTCGCATCATGGACGACCTGGCGACCACCGAGCGGTCACGCTGGGAGCTCTGGGCCGAGGTAGCGCACGGGCGCGTCAGCCGTGAGCTTTTCGAGACCATTCTGGCCGAAGAGGTCGAATTCATCCGCAGAGGCGTAGATGCAGAGCACAAACGCGTGCAGGTGCGATGGGAGGGTCAGGCTGCTCGTTGGTATCCGATCGCAATCGAGGTCTTGAGACGTCTCGTACTCGATCCGCAGCCAGTCGAATTCGCAACCGAGCTATTGATGCCGTTCTCCCTGGACGTGATTCGCGATGCGGATGAACCGTGGGAGCGCGCCGTCGAACTCTGTCCTGGCAAATACGCGTAGGTACCTGACGCCACCGGAAAGTTGAATTCAAACTCATCGTAGGCCATCCTGTGGATACCGGATTCTGACACCCCAGAGGAGCACCCAATGAAAAGACTTAGAGCAATCCTCATTTTCGCGTTCGGGATTTCACTACTCGCGATCGCCTGTGGTGATGACGACGAGGATGCCGAGGCGAGCTGCGTCTCGCTCTGCGAAGAGGCCGTGTCCAGAGATTGCAATACCTTCGATCTGGGGCAGGGAAGCTGTTCGGCCGACTGTGCGCTCGCAAATGAAATCGCAATCGCCGGAGGGTGCGAGGCCGAGCGTGACGCCCGAATCTCATGCGAGAGCGCACAGGACGATATCTGTGACCCAGGCTGCAGCACCGAAGATCAGGCCTTCACTTCGTGCGGACTCGCCTACTGTCAGTCCAACCCGACCGACGAGAGCTGCATGGCGCTCGTTGGCGTCAACTGACGAGCTTCATCGAGCCGGTCGCACTCGTATATTCTGATCGAATTCGACCTTCTCTCGGCGGATGCCATCGACAATCGCTGCTTCGAAGATGATCGGAAGCCCCGCTCCCCGGAGCGGGGCTTTGCTTCATTTCCGACT
>CAYFTY010000937.1:0-2265 GCA_964346045.1 uncultured Bradymonadales bacterium
CGCTGAAGTCTTCTGTGACGAACTCAAGTACCTCATTCTTCATCAGAAGATGGCCTTCAACAGCCCGGTCTGGTTCAACGTAGGCGTCGAAAAGCGCCCGCAGGCCTCGGCGTGTTTCATCAATAGTGTCGACGACACCATGGAGTCGATTCTGACGCTGGCCAAGACCGAGGGCATGCTCTTCAAATGGGGAAGCGGCACCGGCTCGAATCTATCGACGATCCGCTCGAGCAAAGAACTTCTAGCGGGTGGTGGTACGGCGAGTGGTCCTGTGAGTTTCATGAAGGGCTACGACGCCTTCGCAGGCGTCATCAAGTCAGGCGGTAAGACACGTCGCGCGGCCAAGATGGTCATCCTCGACGTCGAGCATCCTGACATCATGGATTTCGTGACGAGCAAGGCCTCGGAAGAGAAAAAGGCATGGGCTCTCATCGATGCCGGCTATGATGGCGGCTTCAACATTCCCGGAGGAGCGTACGATTCGGTCTTCTTTCAGAACGCCAATCACTCGGTTCGCGTCACCGACGAGTTCATGAAATGCGTCGAAGATGACGGTGAGTGGACGACGAAAGCTGTCACGGACGGCCGCGACATCGAGACTCACGACGCCCGAGAGATGATGAGCGAAATCGCCGAAGCAGCATGGCTCTGCGGCGACCCCGGCATGCAGTACAACACGACGATCAACGAGTGGCACACGTGCCCGAATACGGCTCCGATCAATGCGTCGAACCCGTGCTCGGAATATATGTTCCTCGACGATTCGGCATGCAACCTCGCCAGCCTCAACCTGCGCACCTACCAGGACGATAACGGCGACTTCCATGTCGAGAGCTTCAAGAAAGCAGTACAGTTGACGATCACGGCGCAGGAAATTCTGGTGGATAACGCCGGCTATCCTACGCCCGCCATCGAAAAGAATAGCCACGCGTTCCGCCCGCTCGGGCTCGGTTTCGCGAACCTCGGAGCACTCCTCATGTCGCGCGGCTTGCCGTACGACAGCGACGAAGGTACCGCGATGGCTGGAGCCATCACCGCATTGATGTGCGGTGAAGCGTACAGGCAGTCTGCGGTCATTGCCGAACAAGTTGGACCGTTTTCGGGATACCCCGTCAACGAAAAGCCTATGCTCGGTGTGATTGAGAAGCATCAGAAAGCCGCCGCCCAGACCGCCAAGGTCTGGCCCAAGCTCAAAGAGACGGACCTCTACGAGGCTTCGAATCAGGCATGGGCTGAGGCCCTCGAGCATGGCAAGCAATTCGGCTTCCGCAACAGTCAGGTTACGGTCCTGGCCCCCACCGGAACGATTGGTTTCATGATGGATTGCGACACCACCGGCGTAGAGCCGGATATCGCACTTATCAAATACAAGAAACTGGTCGGTGGCGGGTATTTCAAGATTGTCAACCAAACGGTACCCGAGGCGCTCACGCGACTTGGGTACACCGAGGAGGAGCGCAAGGAAATCATCGAGTATCTTACCACCAACGA
The DNA here is from genome assembly GCA_964346045.1 of uncultured Bradymonadales bacterium. Lineage (GTDB taxonomy): Bacteria > Myxococcota_A > Bradymonadia > Bradymonadales > Bradymonadaceae > CAYFTY01. Next base: position 1,492 of record CAYFTY010000937.1, read on the forward strand.
TACGATCGAGGGCGCACCAAACCTCAAGGATGAGCACCTCCCGGTGTTCGATTGTGCATTTAAACCAGCGAACGGAGAGCGTTCCATCTTGCCGATGGGTCACGTTCGAATGATGGCAGCGTGCCAGCCGTTCCTGTCGGGAGCGATTTCCAAGACCGTGAACATGCCAGCAAATGCGACGGTCGAAGATATCGCCGATATCTATCTGCAGGCCTGGAAACTCGGCCTGAAAGCCATCGCGATCTATCGCGACGGCTGCAAGAGAACTCAGCCCCTCTCGACGAAATTCGACGATGGAGCTGAGGCGGAGGCCAGGGAAGTGCTTCCAGAGGAGCTCGAGAACATGGTGGCGCAGGCCACCGCCGGTGAAAGCTTCATTCGGCGCAAGCGTCTTCCCGACGAGCGTCCGTCGATCACCCACAAATTCTCGATCTCCGGCCACGAAGGCTATATCACCGTCGGTTGCTACGAGAATGGGCAGCCGGGCGAAATCTTCATCACGATGAGCAAAGAGGGCTCGGTCGTCAGCGGACTCATGGACGCTTTCGCCACCGCCATCTCGCTCTGCCTGCAGTACGGCGTGCCGTTGCAGGTACTCGTCGACAAGTTCGCCCACACGCGATTCGAGCCGAGTGGATTTACCAACAACCCGCGGATCCGCATCGCCAAGTCGGTCACCGACTATATTTTCCGATGGCTCGCTGACAAATTTCTCTCGGAAGATTCCAAGGGTGTCTACCTGAACACTGATCAGGAACCATGGCGTCCGGGTGA
>CAYFTY010000938.1:0-2263 GCA_964346045.1 uncultured Bradymonadales bacterium
GGAAGTCCTTCTTGGGATAGACGCGGGCTGCTTTGGCGAACGGGCCCAGCAGGGTGGTGTATGTCGCCCCGGTGTCGAAGAGAAAATAGACGTCTTTGCCGTTGACCTTGGCCGGCACGAGGATGCTCGTATTCTGACGCTCGAATTTGAGCGTGATCCCACCGTCGGCTTGGATGCCTCCGCTCGAGTCGCTCCCGGTGGTATCGATGACCACGTTGCCCTCAGAGTCGGTCACCGAGACCTTGGTCTCGGGCATCTTGTCCTGGTCATCGAAAACGTCGATGACCTGGGCGATCGCCAGGGCCGGAACCAGCGAGAGGGCGGCGATGAGAAGGAGTGGGCGTAGGCGAATGGGTTGACGCATGAGGTCTCCGTGTCGGCACCCTCACTATGCGGTTGTGCGCCCTCGTTTTCAAGCAGGTCAGCTCGCCTTACGGGCGATATGTGCGTAGGCCGTGACCTGGTCTCGCCCATGGTGTTTGCTGTGATAGAGCGCCTGGTCGGCGTAGTCGATCAGTGTCTGTTTGTGTTCGCTATCGCTGGGCCAGAAGCCCACTCCGATGCTAATCGTGCAGGAAAATGGTCCGTCGGTCCCCTGAAAGACGAGCTTCTTGAGCTCGGTCCGAAGACGCTCGGCGATGACCATCGCTCCGTCGAGTTCCGTATCCTCGAGAATGATGGCGAATTCTTCGCCGCCGTAACGAGCCGGGAAGTCCGTTTCGCGCAGATTACTCTGGAAACATTTCGATACCTGCCTGAGGACCTCGTCTCCGACCGGGTGGCCATGCGTATCGTTGACGCTCTTGAAGTGGTCGATGTCGGTGAGCAATACGGCAAAAGGACGGCTCGTGCGACGATGGCGCGCAATCGTTTCATCGAGTTTGCTCTGGAACGTACGGTGATTGGCAAGCCCCGTGAGTCCATCGGTCGTCGCCATCTCTTCCATACGCGAATAGAGCCGGGCATTCTGCAGCGTCACGGCGACCTGATTGCTCACGACCTCGAGCATCTCGCGTCGCTCGCCGGGGAACCGGTTCGTATCGCAATGACCGACGATGAAGGTGCCGATCGTCCGATCTTGGACGTGCAGGGGCAAGACGAGCAGGCTCTTGAGGCCGGTCAGGTCCTGGGCACGCTCGAACACGACCGGTGATTCGTCGCGCAGCACGCCGCCGTAGGGCAGGTAATGGCGGTTTTTGACGACCATCGAGACGAGCCCCGAGTTGGACTCGAACTGAAGATTGGCCCAGCTTTCTGCGTCGTCGAAGGTGCCAGCACCGTCGACGGCCACCAGCGTATGTACCTCGGTTTCTTCGTCATAAAGAGTGATGCCTGCAAAATCGTAGGGCAGGATTTCGCGAGCGCTTTCCAACGCGACCTCATAGACTTCAGATGGCGTTAGAACGCTGTTGAGCCGGCGCGATGCTTCGAAGAATCTCCCGAGCTCGTGTTTGGATTTTTCGATCGACGCGAATGTACGCTCGTTCTCGACCGATCGCACGACGTATTCGGCGAGGTTTTCGACGAGCTCGACTTCCTGATCTGAAAAGGGCGAGTTGCCGAGACGGTCGACCGCAAGCACGCCGCGCAGGTGTCCGTCTTCCAGCACAGGAACGCCCACGAAATCGGTGACGCCGGGATTGTTTCGGTAATAGACGAGTCCGCGAAATCCAGGTTTCAATCCGTCGAGGCGCATCGGCTCGCGGCGACGAGTGATGCCGCCGATCACACCCTTGGCCGGGTCGATTCCGCCTTCGACAATCGCATCGTTTTCGCTGACCAGCTCTTTGATGTGCAGATTTTCTCCGCGCACGTCGAACCAGAGAAGGATGCACGTGTGGCAGTTGAGGCCGGTCTTGAGGAGCGATAGGCTCACGAATATCGCGTGATTCACGGCATCGACGGCGTCGCGGGTGATGAGCTCGACTTTGGCTTCTCGGCTCAACTCGACATCGACACGTCGTGTCGACAGGAGTCGCAGTTCGCGCGCCTGCCGCAAGAGGTTTTCTCGTTCTTCGGCGACTTCCATGCGGTGTCGTCGTCGACGCTCCAGTACCTCTGCGGCGTGAACGATGCCCGCGAGCGAGCCGAAGACGACCACGAATCCGACCCGAGTCCATACCTCGGAGAGATCGAAATTCACTTCGCCGGCAAAGAAGAGGTCGGGCGCTGCGCCCGAAATAGCCCACGGAGCGAGCGTGAGAACAAGTGCCCAGACCACTGATGCGATGCCGACGGAGCGTGACTGAAATGCCACGAGCAA
>CAYFTY010000939.1:0-2259 GCA_964346045.1 uncultured Bradymonadales bacterium
TGTGCGTATCCGGGTCGCAGCTGCATCAGGCCGCCGTCACGTCTGTCTCGGCGGGGGCGCCTAGTGTTTTGGCGGCGGGGGACGAGGCGGGATCCTGCATCCTCGGGGGCACGATCTCGTCAATCGGGCATGGAGACCGCGACAAATGTAGTGCGACCGTCGCGCATGACGAGGAGGCGCGCGAGACCATCTTCGACCGCAGCGATACGGCGTCGAAACTCGAGTTCGCTATCGACGCGCTTGTCTCCGACGCGGAGGATCACATCTCCGGGACGCAGAACACGCGCTGCCGGGGAAGCAGGTAGAACTCGCTCGATGATCACGCCCTGCGGCTTATCCTGCCCGAGCCTCATCGCAAGACGTTGATCGACCTTGCGCACTTCGATGCCCAGCCGGTCGGGGTCAGCGGTCGAATTCGATGCAGGTCGAACCTGATTGCGATTGGGGTCGGGTCGCTCGGCGACCCTCAGTGAAAGGCTCATTTTCTGCCCGTTTCGAATCAGATGCACTGCGCTGCGGGTTCCAGGCTTTGAGGCGGCCACGGCGAGCAGTAATTCCTGCACCTCGCGCACGCGTTTTCCATCGTAGTGGGTCACGACGTCACCGGGCCGAATCCCGGCACTGGCCGCGGGGCCGCCGTCTTCGATACTTCCGATGAGCACCCCGTGTTCGCGAGGAAGCCCAAAGGTCGTCGCCAGTTTTTCGTCGAGCGGTTGAATGCCCGCGCCCATGTAGCCCCGCACGACGTAGCCGGTCTTCTTGAGCTGTGGCATGACGCTCGTGACCATGTCGATGGGCACCGCAAAGCCGATGCCCTGGCCGTGGCGGATGATGGCTGTGTTCACCCCGACGACCTCGCCGTTCAGATTGAAGAGAGGTCCGCCCGAGTTTCCGGGATTGATGCTGGCATCGGTCTGCAGGAAGTTGTCATAGGGGCCAGCGCCAATATTGCGACCTTTGGCACTGATGATCCCGGCCGTCACCGAGTAATCGAGACCAAAGGGGTTTCCGATGGCTACGACCCACTCGCCGACACGTAATTTCGAGCTATCCCCGAAGCGTACCGCGGGAAGAGACTTGCTGGTTTCGACTTTGAGCAATGCGATATCCGTATTGGCGTCGCTTCCGACGAGCGCCGCCGCATAGGAATCACCATTCTCGAGGTTGACCGTGATCTTTTTGGCTCCCTCGACCACGTGATTGTTGGTGATGATGTAGCCTTTCTCATCGACCACGAAGCCCGAACCTGTGCCACGCTGCGGGGTTTGCTCAGATGGCGCGCCAAAAAACGGCATCCGCTGCATCGTAGGTGCGACCTCGGTCTGCACCGAAACCACGGCAGCCTTTTGCTTGTCGAAGAGTGAAGCGACGTCGGGGAAACCACCGGCGAAAACGGCCGACGGAATGCAGAAAAAGACAATGAAAACGGCCAGGGCCAAAGGACTAGATTGGTAGGCCCGGATGTTTCTGGATGTGCGCATGGACCTTCCTCCTGATGCTTGGGGTACGAGCGCCAAAAACCGGCGCACCTCATAACGTAAGAACGTTGAACTTTTGTTCCAGCCTGTGTAGATGCGCGGTGGAGTGGACACATATGAATGACACCAACGATCAGAATTCGCGCGGCCTCGATGCGATCGGCAAGAGGCTGATCGCCGAGACTCTCGGAGCGCTCGAAAACGACACTCGCGCTTTTCGCCGGAAGACCGCGCAAGACCTCGAGTGGGACCAGATTCAGACCCACGTTGCGAGCTACGCCCTCAGTCCAGAAGGGGGTGAGCTCGCATCTTCGCTGGGGCCGCTATCCTCACGTGAGCTCGCCGCAAGGCGGATGCAGGAGGTCACTGAATACCTTGCGCTTCTCGAAACTGAGGGCGAGGCGCCGCTGCGCGGACTGCGAGACATTCGTAAGGCCGTTGCGTACGCAACCCGGGAAGGCACCCTCGTCGCAGACGATCTCGAGGCCATCGCCCGAAATTGCGATGTCGCGAGCCGTACAGGCCGATTTCTGCGTCATCGTGCTGAGATTGCGCCGACGCTTGCCACGATCGCCGAAGAGATCGATCCCTGCCGCGAGCTTCGCGAGGCGCTGAATCACGCCATCGAGCCCGGAGGCTATCTCAAAGAGATGGCGAGCCCCGATCTCAAGCGTCTTCGCCGAGCCGTGCAGAATCAGACGGACCGCATCAAAGCTCGCGTTGACAAATTGCTGCGCAGTGACCAGCTCGAGACCGCTCTTCAGGACGACTATTTTACGGT
>CAYFTY010000940.1:0-2258 GCA_964346045.1 uncultured Bradymonadales bacterium
CAGATCGAGATTGTTGGTCGAAGAAGAGACGATTCTGGCCGCAGCCGATGGGATGAACGTTTCGATCGTGCTCTCCTGGCTCTGTCGCGGACAGGCATGCAATCGATTGAGTCAATCTCCGAGCCACGATATCTGGACCAACACCCCGGACGATGTCGCTCAGATGATCATTCGCGAGTCGAATGGAAGAGAGATGGGGCTGCGACGTGTTCTGGTCGATGCGTGCCTGACCCCTCCGGACGGTATCGAGATGAGCGAGAAGACTCTCAAACATCGATTCTTCGACTCGGCCGGGCGCGCCAGAGACGATGCGCTTTTGGAGCTGAAATGGCGTGGTGCAGAGAGCCCGAAACTGTCGTGACAGAATGTCATCGCAAGTGCGACAGATCGAGACCGATTGACAAAATGTCAAAATCGGAGTCCGAGCACCTCAGGCATGATCGCCTAAGCTCCTGAAATCGTTGATCCGATAAAACTGGCAGGAACCTTGCTAGCCTATGTAGTGGACCTCGAGTGGATGTTCCATGGAGAGCTTTTTCAAACGATACGGGTGGGTAGTTCATCTCGCATTGATCGCGATCGTCGCATCTCTGATTGGATGGTCACTCAACAAGATCTTCGCGATTCAACTGGCTCCTTACACCGTGCCCGAAGTGGCGACCTTCGAAACCACCGAGTCGAAAAAGGCACCAACCCGACGGCGTGGCACCAACCGCAATTTTCGATCGACGATTGTGAACCGCTGCCTTTTCGGGTGCCCCGACGAAGAGCCTGAGTCGGCATGTCCGAATGGATGCGACGAAGGACAGGTCTGCCAGGCCGGCAAATGCGTCGACGCAGAACCATCGTCGACGCCTTCGAATAGTGAAATTGCAGTCGAGAGTGATCTCGCAATCAAGCTCCTGGGGTGCATGGTCGCCAAGAAGCCCGACTATTCGCTGGCGCTTCTCCAGGAAGCGAATGACACCTTCATTGCGGGCGTTGGCGACTCGATCGGAAGCGAAGGCGCTGAAGTTCTCGAAGTACGCCGCGACCGCATCATCATCAATCGCAATGGGCGAAAAGAGTTCATCAAGCTACAGAATTCGATCGGCGGCGCCCCCACGGCGCGGAAGTCTGCACTGACGGCGCTCGGACCTGCGGCAACGGATATCAAAACACCGCGGATTGCTCCCGTAGATCCGCCACCGGCAAAAGAGAAAGGTGTGCGAAAAGTCGGCACAAATAAATACGAGCTCGAGCGTTCGGCGGTTGAGGGCCAGCTCTCCGATGCAGAAAAGCTTGCCAAACAGGCGCGCATCGTACCGAACGTCAAAGGCGGAAAAACCGAGGGCATCAAGTTGATCGGTGTCCAGGGCGACAGCGTCTACTCGAAGATCGGAATTCGCACAGGCGATGTCGTTCATTCGATCAATGGAAAGAAGATCACGAGTCAGGCTCGAGCACTCGAGCTCCTCGATCAGATGCGCAAAGAGAATAACGTGAAGCTCCAGGTGGAACGGGGCGGCAAGAAGCAAACGTTCGAATACACGATTAAATAACGCGGACCGAGGTTCGCCCTCCAAATGACGAAGTTTTCGAAGTGACGAAAATGTCTGGAAAGAACAAAAACCAACGAATGATTCGGCCGCGACTCGTGGTGACCTCGGTGCTATGCGCACTCTTCGTGTTCACGACGGATGCATGGGCGCAGGATGGTGACGAGCAAGAGGATGTCATCACACCCGAGAACGCCAATCCGACCGAAAAATACAATCTACCACCGAATTTCGATCCGAATAGTCGGCCCAAGCGGACGCCACGTAACGTCAAGGTTACGATCGACTTCCGTCAGGCCCAACTCGAAGAGGTTGTGAAGTTCTTTTCGGGCGTGATGAACAAGAATTTCATCATCTCGGATAGCATCAACACCTCGAAGACCATCACGATCATTTCCCCCAAAGAGGTGACCTTGAATCAGGCGTATCGCGCCTTTCTCTCGGCACTCCAGATGAACGGCCTGACCATCGTGCCGTCGGGCGCATTTTTGAAGATCGTACCGTCCAAAGAAGCCAAGACCGAGCCGGCGCCGACCTACGACAAGGGTGAGCGAATTCCGAACGAAGCGCGCATGGTCACGGCGATCATCCCGGTCGAGAGCGGGAATCTCGACGACATTCAGCCGGTGATCAAGCAATTCGCAACGCCCGATGCCACGATTCAAACGTACGGTGCGAACTTCATCATCACCGAGAATGGCTCGAATCTGCGCCGACTGC
>CAYFTY010000941.1:0-2256 GCA_964346045.1 uncultured Bradymonadales bacterium
ATTGAAACCTGCCGAGCGCGTCAAGATTAGCTCGATCCCGAGCGCGGCGACCGCCTCGATCGCAGCGGCGTCGACCCGGTCGTTCACGAAGACGCAGATGGCATCGAAGCCGTCTGCGAGCGAGGCCGTCGCCTCGTCGAACCGGGCCTCGTGGTAGGCGATCTCGTGCGGGGATTCGCAGCGCGAGAAGAACTCTCGATCGTAAGGTTTGGTGCTGAACATCATGATTCGCATAACGTGTCCTGAGTCAGGCGGGCGTGCAGATATTCGAACCGGCGAGGTCGAGCCAAAGTACGAGATACCTCGAATAGCGACAAATCCGAAGACACCTCTCAATCGCAGATCGACATCGCTCACTTTCTAGAGACAGGGGCCAGCCTTCACAACCAGGCTAGCCTTTGCCTTTGGACGAAATGACTATTCAAACCACCATCGCTGTGTCCCACCAATCCACCGCGACGGCTCCATGAAGTTTCTGGGGGAGGTTGGGTCCGAGCATATGCCTCGAGGGAGTGTGATTCCGACCCGATGGTGGGGTGACCGTTGGTTCCAGGCGATCGGCCTTCTCTGATGTCCCATCCCGACAAAATTTGATATCCAGAAGCACAGTGTTGCTGGCAGAGAGGCAAGCGTGGATATCGACGGAAAGAGACGTTCCGACAATTTCGAGGACCGCGGCGAGGGGTCGGCTCGAGGCGGGGGCGGCGGTGGTGGAACACGGCTACTCGCCATGGCCTATCGTAAGTTCGGCTTCAAAGGCGTGTTGGTCGCTGGAGTCGTCGTAGGGGGCGTATTTCTCTTTGCGCCCGATTCGGTGAAACAGGCCGTCATCGGAACCTCGACTACGTCGACCTCGGCAAGCGGAAGCGTTTGCGATGCCTCGTCGAAAAACGCGAGTGCATGTGATTTCTCGCGCGCCGTCCTGGCTTCGACCGAAGACGTCTGGAATCGGAAATTTGCCGCAGGGGAGCTTCCCACCTACGAGAAACAGATTTCGAAGTCCTACCAGGAACCCACGCTCGTGGTCTTCGCGAAAGCGGTTACCACCGGCGGATGCGGCAGCGCGACGTCTGCCGTGGGGCCCTTCTATTGCCCGGCCGACAAGAAGCTCTACATCGACCCGTCTTTCTACGACACGATGGCGACCAGATTGAATTCTCCTGGAGATTTCGCGCAGGCCTATGTCATCGCGCACGAGGTTGGGCACCACATTCAGAATCTCATCGGGTCGTCTCGGCTGAAGGTCCGGGGCGAAAGTAAGGAGCAGGTGTCGGTGCGAGTCGAGCTGCAAGCCGATTGCCTGGCGGGTGTCTGGGGACACGCGGCACGAGCAGACCTGAACATCACCAACGACGACCTCGCCGAGGCGACTGGCGCGGCTCACGCCATCGGCGACGATGCCCTCGGCCACCGAGACGAAGCCAAATTCACCCACGGATCGAGCGAAGAACGAATTCGATGGTTTCGAAAAGGTTTCGAGTCTGGCAACCCGCGAGAATGCGACACCTTCGCGGTCGCGAACCACGCCGATCTCTAGAGATCTCGTCTGCGACGCTTGCCGCCCGACATGACGTTCGCGAAATGGGCGATCGGTTTTGGTGAGGAGGTCGCCAGACGTCTTCTGATGCTCGGGCGGCTCGCCGCGTATTGTCATCGGGTCGGTGACCTTTCGGTAGACCTCGTCTCCGCCAGAATTCGAGGAAAAAAGAATGAACAACGTCCTGAGCTCTTCGTTTGAGAAGCATCGTGACGCTGTCTTCGGTGTTGCCTATCGCATGTTGGGCGACGCGAACGACGCCGAAGATATCGTGCAGGATACCTTCGTGCGGCTCGCCTCGAGTCCGCCTGAAGACCTCGAGAGGACTCTCGAGCCCTCGTTGGTCAAGGTTGCGGTGAATCTGGCGCGCGACCAATTGCGTCGTCGTAAGTACGAGGTTCGGGGGACTTGGCTTCCAACGCCGATGCCAACCCGGCGCCTCGTGTCGAGCGACGACCCCGGGCGCAGACTGATTGAACTCGAGACCATCCGCCTACGATTTCTGCACGTCGCTGAATCGCTATCGCCGACCCAGCGAGCCGTGTATCTGTTGCAGACGTTCTTCGAGTTTTCGACCTCCGAGGTCTCGGTGTCGCTCGGGATCACGGAGTCGGCGGTGAAGACGAATCTGCACCGAGCGCGCCTGGCCCTCGAGCAAGATGGTCCCAGGCGTGGCGTCGACGAAGATGCGATCGCGACCTTGATGCAGCGATTCGCCG
>CAYFTY010000942.1:0-2256 GCA_964346045.1 uncultured Bradymonadales bacterium
TCCAGGCTCCTTCGAGTGCGCCTGCGCTCCAGGGTACACAGGCGACGGGGAGTCCTGCTGGCTCGAGAACGCGCCGGGTGAGACCTGCGCGAACCCTTTCGTGATTGGCGCCGTACCCTACACCACCACTGCAGACACGACCGACTCGAATAACGACCACTCGTTCGACGTGGGCGAGTGCGCCGGCGCCACCTCGGGCGGTGGTGGATCCGACGACGAAGTCTATTCGTTCACACCAACCGTGACTGGCGAATACACGTTCACCGTTTCAAACACGGACTTCGACTCGGTGACCTATCTCGCCTCGGATTGCAGCGATGTAGCCAACACCTGTCTCGCCGCCGACGACAGCTTTTCATCGGGGGGAACCGAGACCGTGACGGCCACACTAACTGCGGGCCAGACCTACTTCCTCTTTGTCGACGGCTGGAACTCCTTCAGTAACTCCAACGGGGTCTACACCCTCGATGTGGTCTGCAATAACTGCCCATGATCTGTCTCTTGACGCATCTGAGACCGCCGGTCGTGCACCGGCGGTCTTTTTGTTTGCATCTCATGATCTGAAACCGCGGGCCTGCTACAATGAAATCAAGGGATTTTCTCTGATGCCCGAGCGCACACCACGAGCTTTATTTTCATGTTGAAAAAGCGTCCGCATCTCGAGTTTCGAAACCTCAGTCTCATGGTCTTTTTTGCGGTTACGCTCTTTGACTTCCACGCCAAAGCCGGGGCCGAACACCAGATCGCGCCGCCCGATATCCCGCAGGTCTCGGCCAACGCGACTTCGGTCGACCTCGACATCTTCGTGCTGAACACGTTTTTGCGCCCCACCCCACTCTCGGTGGGTGACGAGAACGAATGCCGGGCTGAACGAATCGCCGATCGCATCGCATCATCGATGGACCTCCCCGACATTACCGTTTTCACCGAGGCTTTCAGCGAAGACTCTGTAGGCACGATGACGCGTACTCTGCGCTCGAAATATCCCTATTTCAACGTTCGCCAGCCCGAGCGGAGGGGCACCGCGCTCACCAATGGCGGCCTGGCGATTTTCAGTCGTTTTCCGGTGGAGCGATGGACGACGAAGACCTTCGACCAGTGCGCTGGCTGGCTCACGGGCAAAGGAGACTGCAGTGCATCCAAAGGCGTGTTGCATGCGCTCGTTCGGGTCACTGACAGGCTCAAAGTCAACGTTCTCGCGACCCATCTCGACGCCGGCGGCAGGCAAGCCGACCGCGCGGCACGGACCTCTCAGCTCGCTCAAATCCGTGAGTTCATGGCTGGGATCGACGATCTGAACGACTGGCCTACGGTCTTCGCCGGCGACTTCAATATCGACGGAGACGACTACGAAGAACCGGGCGATTCTGAGTACGGCCATATGTGGTCGTCTCTCGGTCAGCCCGTCGATGCTTTCAGATACGCGCGTGGCGCGTGGACTCGCACGCGAAAGGCCTTTCAAGAGGTGAACACCCTCAACTGCCGCGGCGGCGGTATCGTCGGATGTCGCGAGATCGACACTCCTGAGCACTGGCGCGCGGCGAGCCGTCTCGACTATGTATTTGTCACGCCCGAGCCGCCGATGAAGCTGGCGCGTCTCGAAATTCGCAATACCACCCATGACTCGTTGCGCGACAATGCCTGCAGCACGCGCTTTCTTTCGGATCACCGGGCCGTACGTACGAAGTTGCGTCTAGCGCACTGAGATCCAACGCAGCTCGGCCAGAGCCGGTACCAGCAGCAAATCCGCCAGTAAGGCGACCACAAAGCACACCGGCAAGAGAAGCCCCATCAGATAGATCGTGAGATAATCGCTCATCACGAAGGGCACGAATCCAGCCGTGAAAATGAACGTCGTCATGAAGATGCCGCGACCCGAGAAGTGAAAGGTCCTGCGAATCGACTCCTCGAGGTCATCGGTTCGCCGCTGCTCGATACGAAGCCTCGACATGAAATGAATGGTGTCGTCGACCCCGATGCCGATGGCGATCATCGCAAGTATCATGGTGTCGGTATCGACCTTGTCCCACATCAAACTCACCACGCCTCCGAGCGCCAGAAGCGGCAGCATATTGGGCCACATCGCGATCGCACCGGTTTTCATCGAGCGAAAGGCGATCATCAAGATCAGCGCGATCAGAGCGAGAGAGAACGCAAGGCCGCGCCGCTGCCCTTCGATGATATCGGTGACCCAATCTCCCATCAGAGCCTCCATACCGCTCGCAACCCTCGATGACGTTCAAGGCTGGAGACACG
>CAYFTY010000943.1:0-2253 GCA_964346045.1 uncultured Bradymonadales bacterium
CCTCCAAACTCGATCCCTGGCGCGATTTCATCAAGGCGGTCGTCGAGGAGTACCCCGACATTCGCGCGACGCGCCTTCTGGAAAAACTCACCGACCAGGGCTTCGACGGCAAGTACACGATCGTGCGCAACTATCTCAACGAGATCCGCCCGAAGCCGAAGAAAAAGGCATCGAAACGCGTGGAGACATCGCCAGGCTTTCAGGCCCAGGTCGACTGGTCGCCGTATCGGCTCGCCACAGGAGCGACGTTTCACGCGCTTTCGGTGGTCCTATCCTTCAGCCGACACCGCTGGATGCGCTTTCGCGAGGACACCCGCCAGATCACACTGATGCGTGGTCTGGTCGAGGCCTTCGAGGAGTATGGAGGGGTGCCCACAGAGCTCGTCTTCGACTCGATGCCCGGCGTCGTCGATCGCTGGGAGGCTGGCGAGCCCGTGATCAACGCGACCTTCCTCGACTTCGCCGCGCACTACGATTTTACGATCCACGTCGCGCCTCGAGGCGACGGCGCCTACAAGGGCAAGGTCGAGCGACCGTTTCGCTTTCTCGAAGAAAACTTCTTCAACGGACGCACTTTCTACGAGCTCAGCGTCGCGCAGGCCGAGCTCGCCGCGTGGCTCGGGCGGGTCAACGCGAAGCCTCATACGACCACCAAGAAGCCGCCGGTCGAGCTGCTCGCACTCGATCGCGAGCACCTGACCCCGCTTCCGAATCAGTCCTATGACACGCGCGAGCTGTGCTTCCGCGTCGTCGACAACTATGCCAGCGTCCTCTTTGAGACCAAGCATTACTCGGTGCCGCCCGACTACGTCGGCCATATCACCTACGTGCGCGCCAGCGAGTCTGTCGTCGAGGTCTTCGACCGCACGGCGACATGTATCGCTCGCCATCCGAGGCTGGCTCGCGATGGCGAAGCGCGAAGCCAACTCGACGAGCATGCGCCACAACGTCGTGCCGTGAGCTGGGATGTCCTTCTGGGGCGCTTCGAGTCCTTCGGCGAACCGTGTGCACAATGGGCACGGCAAGTGCGCGAAGATCAGCGCTACAGTCGCTCACAACTCGCGCGGGTGCTCGCGCTGCAGCAGCACTGGTCGACCGACGACGTGATCGCGGCCATCGAGCATGCGCACACCCATCTTGCATGGGATGCCCACAGCATCGAACGCATTCTCGAAGTCCGCCACACCCCACGGACCTTTGCCGATCAGCTCGCCGACACCACGCGTCAGCGCATCCGCGAAGCCATGGACTCCTCTGTGATTCAACAACGCGGGCTGCACGAATACCAGCAGCTCCTCCACCCCGAAGACGAGGACACCCATGGCAAAGAAGAAGACCCCGACCCTGCAATCGATCCGTGAAGCGCTCGACGATCTGCGCCTCGGCGTGATGGCCGACGAGCTCGAGTCCGCAGCCGCCGAAGGGCTCTCCGACGACGTTTCGCATCTCGAGCTGATGGCGCGCATCGTGGGCGCTCAACACCTGGCCCGGCAGAACAACCGGATCGAGCGTCGTATCCGCGACGCGAAGTTTCCTTCGAAAAAGACGCTCGACGATTTCGATTTTGCCTTTCAACCCGGACTCGACCGTCAACTCGTCATGCAGCTCGCGAGCTGCGAATTCGTCGCCGCCGGTCGCAACGTACTGATCGGGGGCATGAGCGGAACGGGCAAGAGCCACATCGCGATCAGCCTCGGGTACCTTGCGTGCTCGATGAACCTGCGAGTCCGCTACACGACCTCAGCGAACATGCTGCGCGCGCTTCACGTCGCCTCGGTCATCGATGATCTGGTCGCCACCCTCAAAGACTACGATCGCCCCGATCTGCTGATCATTGACGAAGTCGGCCTCGACCGCCGCGAGCGTGACACGAAGCACGATGCCGACCTCTTCTACACCGTCGTCAGCTCGAGGTACGAGCGGCAACTTTCGACCATCATCACGACCAACATCAACTGGGAGGACTGGGGCAAGTACCTCGGCGGCAACGACGTCGCGACGGCCGCGATCCTCGACCGCCTCATCCACCGCGGTCACTCGCTCACCATCGAAGGCCCCAGCTGGCGCGCGAAAGAGCACAAAGAGCTCAACAAAGCCCCGGTGGATTAAACCGCGATTGCCATCGCGATTTCTCGCGGCTCGAGGCGGGCCAGGGGGGGAAACCTTTACCGCGGGAACTGGGGCCTCCTTTGACCGCGGACAACATCGGAGGGCTTCCAATTGTGAATTAGGACCCAGACGGAGGAAGAAGGG
>CAYFTY010000944.1:0-2252 GCA_964346045.1 uncultured Bradymonadales bacterium
GAGCGGCTTGCAGACCAGGCGATGCGAACGCGTGGCGGGCTCTCGGGACCGGCGCTCACTCTCGATGATATGCGCGAAAACCCGCGGCTGGCGCTGGCCATGATGCCACCTCGTGATGCATTTGCCCTGGCCGCGACCGATGCACAGCGATTGGCGACGATTCGGTCGCTCGACGATGCCGCTCTCGAAGCTCTGGTCTACGCACCCGACCGTCCTCAGGAAGTGCTCGACTACGTCGATGACCAACATGTCTGGGTCGAGGCCTGGATCCAGGGAACCTGGACAGCCATGGATGCCGCGTTCGATGACACCTCGGTCGGAGGCGTCGTCGGCACGAGCGGACAGACGCTCGACGGAGTCCCTGAAGACTGGCGACACAAGGTTGTCGTGACCGTCTTCCACGAGACGACCAATGCATTTTCGGTGGGGCCGCAATTCCAGGCGCCGAGCCTCAGTATCACCCGCGGCGCTGGCGAGCTGGTCGGCAAGCCGGTGCTCGTCTCGCACGTCGTCGATAGCAACGTTTCGTCGGGCATGGTCTTCTTCAACGCTTCGGTCGAATACACGCCCTCGATCGAGATTCGTGACTTCGAGCGCCCTGATAATAATGAACTCATCGAAGGCCAGACCTATCAGGAGTTTTTCAGCAACTTCGGCGGCGGCATCGCCGACATCACCATTACGTCGGCATGGGTTGGGGTCGAGTTGCTCGAACCCGGGCAGATGCAAGGCGAAGGTGAATTCGTCGTGCAGACCCTGGCCGACCGCCTCGGCTTTGCAGCGAGAAATGGCGAAGGCGGCAGCCTGGAACTCGACCTCGACGAGCCCAATGTCGATCATGTCGACATTACGAACCTCTTGATTCAGGCGTCTCACTTACCGGCGCGAAGTGCCCGCAGTGCGCAGCGCATCCTCGAGGTCGTGAACGCCGAGATCGAGCGCTACACCGCAGCCAACGAGATGCTCGACCCCATGCGGGAGTCGACTCCCGAGGATATCGAGACGGTCAAGGGCATGGCCAAACAGCTCACGACCGCATTCGACGCGATTCATTCGTCGAATATGGGCGTGCGAGCGCGTCAGATCGCCGAGGCCAAACGTCAGATCTTCTACAATGAAAGGCCACGCATCATCTCGAGTTTTGCGCGCGTGAACGCGGACACGCTCCAGGCCGACTACGGCATCGATCTCATGCGCGAGAGGCTCGAAGCCGTCGGGCGCACAGGCGCTCCATCGGGCGATACCTATATCTTCAAAAATACCTACGGGCTGGCCACGAGTGAGGCCGAGACCGCCATCCTCGAGCAGGCGTTCGGGCTCGGCTTCATCTCGGCCGAGACGATCCTCTCGACGACGGCATCGCAGGGCATTCGTCTGCGTTATCTCACGGGCCAGACCGGCCTTGCGATCGTGCAGAGCGACGAGATTTCGGTGACTCCCGAAGCACGGATCCGTATGCAGCAAGCTCTCTTGCGAGGCGACGATCTCATCGCGCCCGCCGCTTCGGTCGTCGTGGGCGGTGAGCCGCGCACGGCATGGTTCGAGCTCTCTCCAGACGGCAATATGCTCGGCCGCATCGATACCGGTGCAGGCGGGGCCCTGGTTCAATACTCGACGCTACTCGGCGAGATCGCCTGTGAACTGCTGCCGTGCCTGCCCGACTCTGATGCCATCCTCATTCGGATTTCGGCCGTCAACGGCTACCTTTACGGGATGATCGTCTATGCCGTGCAGGCCGTGAATGTCTGTGCTGCGGGCGCAGATGCCGTCTGCGCCAAGCTCTCTTCTCCGGCGTGGAGCCAGGCGGTGCAGACCAATATCGATTCGGCGATCAACGCGTTCAAAGAAGACCCCGATACCGACAAATGCGAATACGAACTCGAGGCGATCGATAGTGATCTCGCCGGCGAAATACTCGGTGATTACCAGGATCCGATCTCGCCGGGAGCCACCGCCATCTGCGCGTACGCCACGGCTTTCGAAGAATCGCAGGATACGCTCGATGCGGTCATCGGAGATCCTTTCGATCCGGCGATTCCTCAGGGAGTGATTCGACCTCAGCGAGGCGATGTTCGCGACAGCCATCAGGCATTCCGTGCCGTTTCGCTGAGCTCGACGCTGAGCCGCGTCGACGTGAGCGGCACCGTCGCATCTACGCACCTCACACTTCAGGCTCGTGATAGCGGGTTGCTCACGATCGACGGCACGACCTTCCAGGCGACCAACAACCGCTCTCGGGTCTATCTCTCGGT
>CAYFTY010000945.1:0-2250 GCA_964346045.1 uncultured Bradymonadales bacterium
TTCGCGTCGACGGTCTGAACACCGTAACCGAGGATCCGGCTCATCTTCCGCCAAAAGTTGTTCTGCTCGGTCCCGTCCGGAATGTCACCGATTCAGCGAGGGCAGAGGACATCCGGGACACGTTCCCGCCAAACTCTTGGGCGACCACGGGTCCAAGGAAAGCGCGAAACTCTTCCTGGGAATCGTCGGGAGTGGGGCCGAGAAGACCGTCAATCTTGGAAGGAAAGTCGGACATGAAGGCTGAAGAAAGGACGAATGAGTATAGAGAGCTGGTGGCTTGTCGCTGATGGAGGCCGTTCGTATCGCGTCAACCTACCCGGGGTGCGGACGAAGGGTCATGGCGTGAACCCGACAGTTACTAATGAAACGATTGGATTTCGCGAAAGGTGCTCGTAACTGCGTACCCCGTGACTTATTCCACCAGTATTGAAACGTCTAAATAATTTATAATTAAATTATTTTATACGCTTATATAAAAATGGCTAGAGTAGATATCAATACACTCAGCTCAGGCACGGTGCGGTCCAATTAAGACGCCCTTGTCCGCACCGCATGACTTCATGGCTGGATTACGGAATCCCGATGTTGAGCATAAAGTAATCAATCCTGCCTTCTTTAACAATAACAAGTCTATTGTATATGCTTGTTTTACATACGAATAGACGTATCCACCCCAAAGGGAGCTCTTCTTCGGAAAGAGACCTTTTCTGGGTTCAACCGCAAACTCAAAGGACCAAGCGTGAAGGGCCGCGGAGCGGAAGATTAAGAGCGAAGGGCGAGGCATTTTTGGTTCAATGTCACAGCCCCTCTCCTGCGCTCCCCCTTCTCTCTCCGAACACGGGAACGCTGGGTAGGGGGAGGCGTGCATCTCTGTGCTGTGGGCGTGCGTGCAGAGCATCTCCCTCGTGACATCTCTCCATCGCCTGTTCTCAGCAAGCCTGTCCCCAGCCGCCGTCTCCTCGGTAGCATATTGTCTCGCGCCGTTCACCCGCTCCTCCGCGCCGCGTCCGCCCCACCATGGCCGATTCCTCCGCCGCTCTCCGGTACCTCGATCCCGCATCCGTCGCCCAGCTCGACAGCATGGAGTTGCGTGCTCGCCTCATCGTCGAGGGCTTCATCACCGGACTCCATCGCAGTCCGTACCACGGCTTCTCTGTCGAATTCGCAGAGCACCGCCCCTACAATCCCGGCGACGAGCTGCGGCATGTGGACTGGAAGGTGTATGCCAAGACCGACCGATACTACATCAAGCGGTACGAGGAGGAGACGAACCTGCGCCACTACGTCGTGCTAGACACCTCGCCGTCGATGCACTATCAGGGGGAGGGTCCGGTGTCGAAGCTGGCATACGGCGCCTACCTCTCCGCCGCGCTGCACAATCTGATGCTGAAGCAACGGGACGCCACGGGCCTGATCGCCTTTGACGAGTCCGTTCACACGATGCGACGACCGAAGGCAACGCCCGGGTACCTGCGCCCTCTTCTTCTGGAGCTCGACCGAATCGCGACCGCCGAGGTCGAGGGACGGCGCACCAGTGCGGCATCGGCGCTGGACGAGGTCGCGGAGCGGATCAGCCGACGGTCGCTCGTTGTGGTAATTACCGATCTGTTTGAGAACGTCGCCGCGCACGACGACCTGCTCCGGGCGCTGCGGCATCTGCGTCACCGGCAGCACGAGGTCATCGTGTTTCACGTGCTGGAGGGCAAAACCGAGCGGCGCTTCCAGTTTCCCGACCGACCCATGTTGTTTCGCGACATGGAGACCGACGAGGAAATCACGCTCCAGCCATCCCAGCTCCGAGACCACTACAAGGAGGCAGTCGAGCACTTCTCCGATACGTTCCGCCGCCGCTGCCTGGAGCACGACATCGACTTTGTAGAGGTCGACACGAATGAGCCCTACGACACCGCGCTGAAAGCATACCTCGACAAGCGAACGAAGCTCGTTTAGGGGTTCAGGGTTTTCTGTTCAATGTTTTCGCTGCCCCCGGAGAGAGAGGAAGGGTCACGTCTCGCCCTCCTTGTCGTGCGCACCATCCTTGTCGTGCGAGCCATTTTTTGCCATGAGACCGGGGATCTGTAAAAGCCTCAATCTCTGGGCTTCCTCCCCTCCATAGAACGCTGAAGACCCCCATGAAATCAACGATTCAAATGCTGGCAGATGCGTGGTTTCCGGATATTGTGCAGTGGCGGAGAGCGATCCACCGGCGACCGGAGCTTGCGCGGGAGGAGCACGAAACCGCTGCGTTCA
>CAYFTY010000946.1:0-2250 GCA_964346045.1 uncultured Bradymonadales bacterium
CACGGTCGAATTCCTGATGGACGGCGAAGACAACTTTTATTTTATGGAGATGAATCCCCGCCTGCAGGTCGAGCATCCGGTCACCGAAATGATCACGGGCATCGACATCGTCCGAGAGCAAATCCGGGTCGCCGCCGGCGAAGAACTCTCGTTCGACCAGGACGAGGCTGCGATCGATGGACATTCGATCGAATGCCGCATCTACGCCGAAAATCCCGACAAAATGTTCATGCCGGCGCCGGGTGAGATCGGCGAATACACCGAGCCGGAAGGCCCGGGCATTCGCGTGGACTCAGGCGTCAAAGCCAATTGGAAGGTCACTCCCTTTTACGATCCGATGGTCGCCAAAGTGGTGACACACGGTCGTGATCGCGAGGCCGCGCGTCAGCGAATGATCGCAGCCCTCGGGGACATGAAGCTCGAGGGGCTCACCACCAACCTCGCCATGCACGTCGACGTGCTCGAATCGCAGCCATTCATCGAAGGGGAATTTCATACGAGCTGGCTTGAGCAGTGGATGAAGTCGAGAGGCTGAGCGTGCCGCATCGTTACTTGCGATTGACGCCAAAAACGGTCGGCCTTACAACCAGAGAGTCACCCCTCCCACGGAGATCGAAATGGCTGAAGACATCAAGGCGCATATCACCGGCACCGTCTGGAAGATTGAAGTCGAGGTCGGCGAGGAAGTCGAAGAAGACGATGATTTCGTCATCCTCGAATCCATGAAGATGGAGATGCCCATCGCAGCCGAATACGACTGCGTGGTCAAAGAGATCAAATGCGCCGAGGGCGACGCCGTCGAAGAGGGTCAGGTGCTTTTCGTGGTCGAAGAGGCCTGACGCAAGACGGCCACGCACTCCTGGAACACATCTCCACGGTGCGCGTAGCTCTCGAACATATCAAAACTCGAACAAGCCGGGCTCAGCGAGACGCTGTCGCCCGGTTTTGCATTTTCAGAAGCAAGCTCGACCGCCTGCTCCATCGACTCGGCCTCGAGCACGACCGTCCCTGCGGGAATCGCCTCTTTGAGGCGCTCGCGAATCTCCCCGATGAGCACGACCGCGCGGCTGCGATCCGAGAGCACCCGGCCGAATTCTTCGAGTTCGAGCCCCTTATCGACCCCGCCTGCGATGATCACCAGCTCGCCATCGAGACTCTGGATGCCGGCGATGGCCGCATGCGCGTTTGTCGCCTTGGAGTCGTCGTAGTAGGCGACTCCGTCCACTTCTCCGCACGGCTCGACCCGATGAGGCAAAGGTCGAAAGGTCGCGAGCGCCGACGCAATATCCGAGAAACTCACGCCTGCTGAACGTGCGAGCGCCGCTGCGGCCAGCATGTTGTATTCGTTATGCCGCCCGCGCAGGCTCGATTCGCTCATCTCAAAGAACCTGCCGCCATCTGTCGAATAGAGCGAAATTCCATCCGTCCAGAGAGATTCGTCAGCCCCCTCGTGCGCGCTGGCTCCATAGGTCACGATTCGCCCGGGATAGTCATCGATCCACGTGCGCACGACGGCATCTTCGACGTTGAAAATGCCCACGTCTTCGACGGTCGCGCGCTTGAAGAGCGTGCGCTTTGCCTCGACGTACTCCTCGAAGTCGTCGAAGTAGTCCAGATGGTCTGCTGCGATATTCGTGATCGCGGCAGCACGCGGATTGAATTGATGAGTCGGCCAGAGCTGAAAAGCGCTGATTTCGGCGACGATCCAATCGTCTTTGCCAAGGTCCGAAACCACCTCAGAGAGAGGCGTGCCGATATTGCCCGCGGCGACCGTGTTGATGCCGCTCTCTTTAAGAATATGCGCCGTCAGCGAGGTCGTCGTGGTCTTGCCGTCGGTACCGGTGATCGCCAGCATCGGCGCTTCAGAATAGGTCCAGGCGAGCTCGATTTCCGAGATGATCGGAACCTCGATATCGGCGAGCACTTCGGCAGACGGGCGAATCCCGGGCGAGACGACGAGCGCCTCGGCATCGGCCAGATCATTATGCCCCGTGCGCACGAAGACCCGCTCGTCGAGTGCCTCGAGTCGCCCCTCGAGCTCGTCGTGCGACCGGCTGTCGCTCGCCACGACCGTCTTCCCATGCTTCACCAGCAAATTCGATGCGGCCACGCCGCTTGCGCCCAGCCCGAAGACCGCGAATTTCGTGAAACCTCCGAGCCAGCTCATTGTGCCTCACTATCGAGGGGTCCGCCGACGCGCGGCGCCTCGGGTTCGGCCCGGGCACGCTGACCCTGTACGCGGCGCTCTTC
>CAYFTY010000947.1:0-2244 GCA_964346045.1 uncultured Bradymonadales bacterium
CGGCGTCTTCTTGCTCGATTCGGGGAAGACCTCGGGCTCACCGAGCGCGAAACCTTCGCAGAGCTGGCGCACCGGGCATAGAAGGCATGCTGGGCTCTTCGGCGTACAGACCGTTGCTCCGAGTTCCATCATGGCCTGGTTGAAATCTCCGGGGCGCTCGGGGTCGACGAGCGCCTCGGCCAGTGCCCAGAGGATCTTCTGGTTGGCCGTCGACCGAGGATCTCCCTCGAGTGCGAAAATCCGACTTAGAATCCGGATGACATTGCCATCCACAATCGGAGCCGGTTGCTGGAAAGCCTGCGACGCAACGGCACCTGCGGTGTAGCGACCCACACCGGGTAATTCCATCCATGCTTTTGCATCGGTCGGCAACTCGCCATCGAGTTCTTCGACGACCTTAATGGCGGCGCTGTGTAGAAAGCGAGCTCTACGATAGTAGCCGAGTCCCGACCACAATTTCATGACGTCATCGAGCTCGGCCGAGGCCAGATGCGATACCGTAGGCAGCACTTTCATCCAGCGCTCCCAGTACTCGATGACTGTGGCAACGCGTGTTTGTTGGAGCATGATCTCGGAAACCCAGATCGCGTACGGATCATCGACCGCGCGCCATGGCAAATCGCGCTGGTGTTCGTCGAACCAGGGCAAGAGTGCGGCGCGCATCGCCGCAACACGGTTTTCGTCGAGAATTTTTTCGAGAGGCTCGTTCACGGCTCGAGGACACATCGCCCGACCGCGTCGATTCGATATCCCGGGTCAGGTGACGTGCATTCACCGCAGAACATATCCTGACAGGGATCCTGTGGCGTGACCGGCTCACATGAACAAGGCAGCCCCTGGCACGATTCGATGGTGGCGGGGGGGCCGCCCGGACATGCCTCACATTGGAGCGTATCGTCCGAGAAAAAACTGCCGCGCGGACAGGTATCACCACAGCTGGTATTGCAAACGGCTTCGGGGCAGCCGTTCTGGTCTTCCCGGACGGTGAAGTCGCAACCCGGGGCGCAGTCTGGCTCGAAAATCGCCGGGCAGGTCTGGCATTGCTCAGAACTCTCGTCGAAGAACTCGCCGTCGGTACAATCCTCGGGATCGTCGGTCGGCTCTCCGCATGCGGGGATGCATGCAACGAGCGCAAATACGGCAATCACGAAGAAAGTGCGCAACGAGCGTCCGATGTGCAGCGTTTCTCTGAGGAGTTCTTTTCGCACGTGTGACTCAGCTCTCGGAACGCCTCGCTCGAATCCCACGAGGCTGCTCAGGCTCCTATCATGCACTCCCCGCACCGTAAAGGTGTGCGCCCACGCTCGCCTTTTCTTATTTCGTGACGTCCCGGGATCGTTTAGACTCAATAACGGCAACTTTTTACGTGATGAAATACGCATCCTCTCGATGGAATGAATAAGCGCGTCTCGAGTCTTTTGCCTCATGTAGCGAGTGGCAGGCATGACAGGACTCTTCTCTTCCCCGATCTGACATGACCCAGCGGGCCGAAGCAGGCACAGTCATCGAAGGCAAATACCGTCTCGAGCGCGAATTGGGCGCTGGAGGGATGGGCTCGGTGTGGCTTGCAACACAGCTGATGGTCGACCGAAATGTCGCGGTCAAACTTCTACACCCGGCGTTCATCGATTCCGACGACCTCCAGGCGCGTTTCGAGGTCGAAGCCAAGGCGATTGGGCGCCTCAACCACCCCAACTGCATCACGCTTTTCGATTTCGGACATTCCGATGAACTGAAGGCCTTTTATACCGTCATCGAATACGTCGACGGCGAGTCGCTCGATCAACGGCTCGGCAGGCAGTTACCCATCGAAGAAATCTGCGAGATCATCAAACACATCTCGCTGGCTCTGGACCATGCGCATCATCAGGGCATCCTACATCGTGATCTGAAGCCCGAGAACGTCATGATGGCGTCGATGACCGACGGCAGCGAAATGGTCAAGGTTCTCGACTTTGGCATCGCCCGGATCGTCAAGGGGGACTCTGCACAGGAGGCCGAACGCATCACCAAGGCTGGTGAGGTGTTTGGAACTCCTGCTTACATGAGCCCCGAGCAGGCCCGCTCGACCCGACAGCTCCAGCCATCATCCGACCTCTATTCGTTGGGCGTGATGTTCTACGAATTGGTCAACGGAGGACTACCTTTCGAGGCAAACTCGGCGTTCGACCTCTTGATGATGCACGTCACGAAACCGGTTCCACCCATTCACTCGTGTGACTTGCCAAATCATCTTCATTTAAA
>CAYFTY010000948.1:0-2239 GCA_964346045.1 uncultured Bradymonadales bacterium
CGATCCCCCTACTCGGCCTGATGTCGCTGGCTCTGACCGAGAAGCTCCAACGTCCGCGTTTATCGTGTGCGATCGCACTTGGCGGGGCGATCCTGCTGGCGCCGATTACGTTCGAACAAATTCATCGCTGGGAAAACCCCAAACAACTCTGGGAGCCTGTCGCCACCCGTTATCCGATGGCCGACCGACCCTACCGCCACCTGATCTGGTGGCATATGGAGCAGGAAGACCTCGACGCTGCGAAACGTTGGCTCGAGAAGGGTCTGCCCGCATTCCGATCCCAACAATCGATCCCCTGGTATGCGATCGATCTGCTGGCTCGAACCGGCGATGTTCCTCGAGCCGCAGACCTCGCGATGGAAGCGATTCAGAAGAACCATCAGCGCGATCCAATGTTGTCGAAGACATATCTGGATCTCCTGGTGACTCGCAATCTTCGGCTCCCACAAGATTCAGAAGTTCTCGCGGCTACAGAGGATGCCTCGAATGATTACCTCTCGAATGAACAATGGATGACACAGAAGGACGTTCAAATCGCATTCGGCGCCTATTTTCTGAATCAAGGCCAGCTCGAGTTGGCCGACCGCTTCATCGCAGACGGACTGCAGCGTCAACCCGATGATTGCGAACTTCATCGGCTTGCGAGAGTCGCCGCGATGCGGGCGGGGCGAGCGCCCGAGACCTCGCCTGTAAGGTGCCACGAATTACTCGCGAAGCCGCCTACCAGAGCGGAATAGATAGAGCGCAATTGCCCCAAATACCGCAACTATCGAGATGGCCACGACGAGCCCCCAATAATGCGGCACGTCCGAGACGCCCGTCATCGAATAACGCAGGCCGTTGACGAGATAGAGGATGGGGTTGAAGCGAGAGACTGCATCCCATGGCTCGGGCAGCATGTCGACCGAGTAGAAGACACCGCCCAGAAACGTCAGTGGAGTGATCAAAAAGTTGGGAAGCAGATTGATGTGGTCGAAATCCGTCGCGATGATTGCAATCACCAGCCCGAGGAGCGCAAACCCGAGCGAAACCAGGATCAGATAGAGAAGCATCAGACCAAAGTTGAAGGTCACATTCGCTCCCATCACCGTCGCCACGCCCCAGATAATCCCGCCGATCAGACACGCACGAACCACCGAAGCTGCCGTATAACCAAATAGCAGCTGCAGGTACGTGAGGGGCGTCACGAGAATATCCACCAGCGTGCCGTGGATCTTGGCGATGAATAGAGAGAAGGCCGAGTTGATGAATGCATTGTTGACGAGAGCGAGGAGCACCAGGCCCGGCACCAGAAAATCAACGTAGGGTATTCCGTCGATTTCACGCAGCCGGTCCCCCAGCGAGTAGCCGAAGACCAGAAAATAGAGCATCGTCGTCACAACCGGACTCACGATGGTCTGGCCCGCAATATTGGCGAAGCGCATGATTTCTTTCTTGAAGAGCGTCATCGCGCCCAGCCACCCCTGTTCCTCTGCAAGCTTCACAGATTCACGGATGCGTTGCTCGGCTGCCTGTCGACCGAGCTCGCGGTCGCTCAGACTCTTTTGACCCTCGGGAGGCGCAGTCATGCTCCCTCCCCGCTGTACACCAATTCCTTGAAAATCGTCTCGAGTGACGTTCGACCCATATCCATGTCGGCAATCCCAAGCTCAGCTTGATATACCATGGCGAGCACCTCATCGAGCGCCTTCCCCTGGTCCGGGCTCCATTCGATGCGCAGTGTCTGGCCGTCGATGCTGGCCACGTCGGGCAGGGCTTCGATGAATTTTTCGCCCGGTGAGCGATGGAGACGAATCTCAGCCCAGCGCGCCCCAAACTCGTCGAGGAGTTCGTCTCGCCCCTGAACTCGTATCAATTCGCCTTCGTTCAAAATCCCGATGCGGTCGGCCAGAGCTTCGGCTTCTTCGAGATAGTGGGTTGTGAGAACGATGGTCATTCCCTGACGACGCAGCTTGCGAACGTATTCCCAGAGCTCGTCGCGTAGCTCGACGTCTACCCCGGCCGTCGGTTCATCGAGAAAGAGAAGCACCGGATCGTGCACGAGAGCCTTCGAGATCATGAGCCTTCGCTTCATTCCTCCGGAGAGCCACCGGCTGCGCTCGTCGGCTTTGTCCAGAAGCGAAAATTGTTTCAGCAATTCATCCGTCTTACGCTCGTCGGCTGCTACCCCGAAATAACCGCTCTGATAGTCCAACGACTCTCGGACGCTGAAAAAGGCATCGTAATTGAGCTCCTGTGG
>CAYFTY010000949.1:0-2238 GCA_964346045.1 uncultured Bradymonadales bacterium
GGTGCCTTCGAGCGGGCCAGGTCGGTGCCTATGGAGGTGCGTGTTTCGAGGCCGGCTCGAAAATTCATCGCGTCTGCGTCGAACTGGGAGTAGCCACCTACCGCCCGTGGAAAGTTCGCAGCGATCGAGGTCATCTCGCGCTGGCACTCGGGCGAAAAGGTGCGCGGTTGGTTGTTGCTCGCCATCACCCAGGTTTCGCCGTTCAGCCCAGGTTTCGGGTCGACGATGGCACCCACGACGTTTTCGAAATTGACGAATCCGACCATGAAGCCCAGAAAGCCATATTTCTCTTTGATTTCTTCGAATACGTTGGCCTGCGACATCGGGTTGGCCGGCTTCTTCTCATCGAAGAAATAAGGCTCGTAGACCGAGCGCGCATCTTCGGGGATCACTCCGATGAGCATCTCATTTGCCCGGTAGTGGACATAGATCCGAGAGGGGCCATCCTGCAGAGTCTGATAGTCGATCTCACCGCGCTTTGCGGCCTGCAGCGGCATTCCCATGACGTTGGCAAAGCGGTCGACAAAATTTCGAAACTTCTGCGGGTCGTCGACATTCATCCGGAACGCGGGCAAGAATCCAATGCCGTAGAGTCCGACGCGAGGATTCAGCGCCATTCCGATCTCTTGCAGGCCCTCACGCGAAAAGCGGCCCTCGAGAAGCGGTAAGAGGGCTCGCGCTTGCTCGGCGTCTGGCGTCTGCACATTGGCGATTTCTTTCTTCATCGTCGCGATCATCTGGTCGTACGCCGCGGACATCGCCTTCATGCGATCCAGCATGTCGCCAAGCGGAATCGCCTCGATCGAAGCAAGCGCATAAGGCGTGTCGGCCGGTATATCCGCGAGGAAAGGCGGATTGGGCATCTCCTCTTTGACCAGGGATTCTTTCTTCTGAGCTTCCGAGCCTCCGCAGGCGACCGCCAAGGCGAGCGCAAGAAGACCAGGAAGAGCGAGGATATGTCGAAATCGAAATTGCATAGTTCGCGCTCCATCCGTGATTTAAGTGGTTTGCAACTCAAGACGTCTCAGGCCCAACGAAAGGCCTCCATGGCCTGCACTTCGTCGTAGGTGTGCTCGAAGTCGGTGACCTCGCGGAATGCCGAGCTGTCGATGACGACGGGGTATTTGATATGAGAGACGGCTCCGCGGGGAAGCCTCGGAAGTCCAAAGCGTCCCAGCGCCGCCAGAAAGAGAGATTCGGGGATGGGAACCGGCGTGCGGCCGGTGACCTTGATGACCAATGAGAGCGGAACCGGCTGTGGTCCCGACACGTTGAAGACGCCGCGAGGACGGGCCTCGAGAGCTGCCGCGATCGCTGCGACGACGTCGTGTTCGTGCATGAACTGGTAGAGAGGGTCGTAGCCGAGAATCATCGGCACCCGGGGACCTCGCAGAAAGCTCGCGAGCGTGCCGTGTTTGGTCGGCCCCAGCGTATAGACCATGCGCAGGACCGTGGTATTCATGTCCGGAAAACGCCAGAGAGCCGAACCCGCATAGAGATCTGCTGCGACCAGGTCGGCTAGCTCGGGAAAGGTCATCACGCCCGATGGAGGCTCGTCTTCGGTGTGATAGAGCGGGGAGTCCGGGCCGGCGCCATAGTAGGTGTGCCGACCGACGAAAATCACATGCTGAATGCCATACTCGTTGCAGTGCTCGAAGACCGAACGTGTGCCACCGAGGTTGATACGCTGCCTCTCGGCGCTGCCCCGCTGTGTGAGGTGCGTCACCGTCGCCATGTGCACGACTGCATTGGGGCGTTCGGTGCGAAAGACATCCTCGGCTGGCCGCTTGCGGATATCCGCGCGATGCATGTCGATCTCTGCGGGGGCATCCGGCCACGGGCGTCGATCGATTCCGATGACGCGATGTCCCTCGGAGATCAATTCGCGCGCCAGCATGCGGCCCAGCCTTCCCGAGATCCCTGTGATCAATACTTTCATGGGAGCTGCCTCGGAAGCTCGAGGGGGGCGTCTAGATTGTCTCGCCTCGAAAGACCGTATTCGATCAATTCGGCTACCGCGTGCTTCACGGCGCCCACGTATTCGAAGATCAATTCGTCTTCTTCGCTGCCGTCCCCTTCGAAGTACATCGGCTCGCCGTAGTAGATCTCGCAGGGCACCGGGCGCGGCAGCGGCAACACATAGGGCGTAAATGGCACGTATGGGGCGCCGACCAATTTGCCGAGAGTCTCGGAGTTGTGGATGGTCGGCACGGCCTCACCGCCGCCGATGAACGCGGT
>CAYFTY010000950.1:0-2234 GCA_964346045.1 uncultured Bradymonadales bacterium
TTCTCCCCCCGCCCTCTCCTCTCTCGCCTCCACCCACAATCAGCCCCGTGGTTCGAAAGGTGCTCGAGGAGTAATCTCGTCTCAGAATTGAATCTGGGAGTTCACCATGCCGAAGATCAAAAATGTCGACGATTTGCAAAGGCAGATTCTCGATTTTGAGAGATGGCTCACCGAGAAAATTGGCACGTCAGATCACGCCCTGGGCAATGAGTTATCAATGTGCGCGACCCGGCCGGCGAGGAGCATCGAAGCGAGCGTTGAGAGGTGTTTTCCGGCGAGTGAGGTCAGTACAGCTCTGAATCACGAACGAAGGGAGAATCTGCTCGCGCAGCTGGTGCACTTCGAGAATGAACGATTCTTTATGGGACTGAAGCGTGAATCCCATGCGACGGAGGTTCGCGCAGAAGATCTCTCGGCAGTCGTTCAAGCTGAACGCGTCGATCTTGCCCTCGTTTCGAAGGAGAACCCATCGGGTGTCTCGTATGAAGCGCCTCGAGCCATCCTCGGAGCCTCGCTTCAGAAGGTCACTCTGCGAGCCTTTCCGGGACTTCCATCGAGGTGGGCGATCGTCGTGCGCAAGAGCAGTTTCGAGAAGCTCGAATTTCATCGGTCCGCACTCTCTGTGGCTGCGAGCCCATGACTGCGGAGAACTACCAGAATTCGTGGCGTCACAGCGATCGCAGGGTCTACGAACGTAATGAGATTCAAGCGCTCGTCGAGGACCATGTTTGTTTGAGGGTGAGCTACGGATTTTCGTTTCGTTACGCGCTCGGCGAAGACGTCTATCTGGTGAAACGTTAGCGAGTCTGGCACAGACCCTCAACACGACGGTCTTTGGTGTCAAAGGTGTCGCCGGGTGATGTAATCATATTTTCCGCGTGCTGGTTGCTATCGGCAATATTCTTGCTGCGGCATCGCAAGAGCCGTTCATACCGTTCTCTGGCCCACGTGCTCAGCGGTCGCTACAGCAGCGAAAGCCCGTGCTGTAATCCCAGTGGGCACGATTGTGAGCGGTCGTCCTGTAGAGGCACCCGTCGCCATTGATGGAGGTATCGGCGTAGAAGCCTCCACGAAAGGTTCCGCTCGCGGCCGAGGTCTACTCGTGCAAGGTTGCCCATCATGTCGTACGCTCCGTCGTCCGATACACAGCCCGCGTGAGCTCCAGCGACTTCGACGGTATTCTCTTGTTGACCGATGCAAACATTGTCGAGCATCGACCAAATCGAATCGTCCGAAGATTCAGGCGCCAGTGAATCGCACGACGGGTCTTCGAGCACGATGCACTGCGTGTCTTTGTCGGTGACTTTAAAGAGCGGAACGAGCTCAAGAGGGTCGGGAACGCGTGCGTCGACGCCGACGGTGTCTGAGTCGAGCGATGTGGCGAGCGAACCTGGAAGAAGGTCACGGAATCTGGTGAAGTCAGTCATCGTTGCGACCTTCTGACGTGTTCGAAGAGACAATGCTTCAGTAGTTTGCAAACCAATCGTCGGGTGCTTCGCTGACGCGCACCTGCGCATATTCAGGCGAGAGCTTCTTCACTCCCCGTGGAAGGCGCCCACCGAGCTGGTCAGTGAGCAATGCCTCGGGATGAGCATCCGATTTCCGCGACGTTTTCAGCCAACCGCGACTCACGAGCTCATCGTAGACCTCCAACGGAAACACGCAGAGGGCAGCGGACTGATCGCCCGTGTTCAGGCTGACGACACGGTGGTGACCCTCAAGGAAATCGTTGACGAGTGCAGTAACCAGAGGAGTCTCGGCGAAATCGCTCGGGAGGTCGAGGTCATACTCAGACATGTAGGAAAGAGGCCGTTCGTCGTCGAGGATCTCCAAGATCCACCCTTCATGAGAGATGAACGTATCACGGACTTCAGGAAGCGGCTCCAGACCGGCTATCGTCAAGAGTGCTTTTACAAGTTTTGAATGCTCACCTTTGTTGAAATAGTCGCCTTCGGCGTCGAAATGCAGCAACCAACCGCGCTGTGAGAACGGATCGAAGAGTCTGTATTTCTCGATTTCGGCATAGCCTTCGTTGGAATGTCGGTAGCCAAATCCGGGCGACCGCCGCGCGCGTCATGTCCTGTTGAAGTGAGAAGGTCATCGAGTTTGCCGGGTGTTTTCATTGTCTTCTCGGGTGAAGTTTCAGTGCATCTAAATATCAAGATGCCATAGCGGGCGGGCATCTGGAAGAGGAGGAAAAAGCAAGAGGAACAGAACCAGTACCGGAAGTCCTC
>CAYFTY010000951.1:0-2231 GCA_964346045.1 uncultured Bradymonadales bacterium
GATCGACGAACGAATCGAAGCCCTCAAAGTCGCCGCCTTGCAGAAGCTTGGTGTCGACGAAGAATCCATCGACCAGATCGCCACCGCACCTGCACCCAATCCCGAGATGGGAGATGTCGGCTTTCCATGTTTCGTGCTCGCTCGGACGCTCAAAAAAGCACCGCCTCTCATCGCAGGCGACGTTGCCGAAGCGCTCGAAGAATTGATGAGCGATGGCGACTCGTTCATTGCGGAAGTCAACGCCGTCGGCCCCTACGTGAACTTTCGCTTCGACCGAGCCGAGCTCGCAAGGATCGTCTTGAACGATGTCCTCGAACGCGAAGAAGGCTTTGGACGCGACGTCACGCAAGAACCGCGACACTGGATGATCGAGTACTCGGCGCCCAATACCAACAAACCGCAGCACCTCGGCCATGTGCGCAACAATTTGCTGGGGGCGACAGTCGCCAGTCTGCTCGATTTTGCCGGACATGAGGTCACCCGCGTCAACCTCATCAACGACCGCGGTATCCATATCTGCAAATCGATGCTGGCCTACAAACTCTTTGGTGATGGCGAAACGCCAGAGTCAGCGGGCGTCAAAGGCGACCATCTCGTCGGCACGTATTATGTGCGCTTCGCGAGGGAATTCGCCGCCGAATATGAAGCATGGCAAGACACCGCCGAGGCCGACGACCGCTTCGATGCATGGAAGCAAGACCATGACGGTGACCGAGCCGCGTTCGTCGCCGACTACGAAGACACATATTTCAACAACGAATCCGAGCTCGGGCATCAGGCCAAAGAGATGCTCATCGCGTGGGAAGCAGGCGATGCTGAGACCGTCACGCTCTGGAACACGATGAACTCGTGGGTCTTCGAGGGATTCGACGAGACCTACGAACGTCTGGGGGTGGGGTTCGACCGCGTCTATCGCGAGAGTGAGACCTACCTGCTCGGAAAGGACATCGTGGTGCGCGGCCTCGAAGACGGCAAATTCGAGAAGCTCGACGATGGAGCGATCGTTTGCGATCTCGAATCACTTGGATTCGGGGAAGGCCAGAAGAAAGTGCTGCTGCGCTCGAACGGAACGAGCGTCTACACCACTCAGGATCTGGGCACCGCTCTCGCACGTTTCGACGAATACGAGATCGACAGTATGGTCTACGTCGTCGGCGACGAGCAGAATTATCATTTCCAGGTGCTTTTCGCGATTCTGGGGCTCCTGCGGCCCGAGCTCCAGGGACATCTCGAACACCTCAGCTACGGGATGGTGCTCTTGCCCGAAGGCAAAATGAAGAGCCGCGAAGGCAAGGTCGTCGATGCCGACGACCTGATTGCCGGGATGGTCGATCTGGCCGAGGAGGCGATTCGCGAGCGCTACGAAGAGCTCTCGGACGACGAGGTCGCACATCGGGCCGAGGCGATCGGTCTCGCGGCGCTCAAATATTATCTCATGGATTTCAACCCGCGAACGACGGTGCATTTCGACCCCGCGAAATCGATCGAATTCGAGGGTCGCACCGGGCCGTATTGCCTCTATACGTACGCCCGCATCCAGTCGATTGCACGAAAGCAAGGTGGCTGGCCGACGCCCTCGAACGAGGCGATGCTGGCCCTTGGCAGCGATCTCGAGCTCGAAGTCGTCAAGCTTTTGCAGGAGTGGCCGTCCGTGGTTTCACGTGCCGAACGCGACCTCGACCCGAGCAAAATCAGCGAGCACGTCTTCAGGCTCTGCAAGGCTTTTAGCACCCTCTACAACGACACCGACCACCGGATCATCGACCTCGAGGGACCACGCCGAGAGGGACTACTCTTGCTCACTCAGGCGGTCGCGTCGGTCGTGAAGACCGGTCTCGGCGTACTCGGCATCGAAGTACTCGAGTCGATGTGATGCCTCGAGCTCGTCGACGATGCCTTTTTCTTCGGCCGCAAGAAAGTGCTCTCGGAGTGCGTCGAATTCGACGATCAACGACCCCCGGTCCTCATGAAGTTGCTGGATGAGCTGGCGCTCTGTCTGAAAGAGCGTACGAGCCAAAATCCGGCTACGATAGCGTGAGAGCTGGCTGCGATAGCGCAGCGTGAAATATCCCGAGACCGGCAGCGAGATCGCGTAGATCAACGGCAAGAGCCAATCGCCCGCGGCCAACCAGACCCCGTAGATCAACGCGCCATACCAGAGCGTATAGAAGGTCGCTCCCGCGAGAAGCCCGGTGATGGCACGCATCGCCTCGTCGGGTGCCTTCATGGTG
>CAYFTY010000952.1:0-2230 GCA_964346045.1 uncultured Bradymonadales bacterium
GTGTCGGTTGATTTGCTGGACGGTGGCGTGCTTGAGGTCAGCTCTTGGGTCGGGCCCGAGGACTTCCCAGATGAGTGATTCGACGACCTCAGTCAACGTCATCTCGGCCCGATGGGCGGTCTGAACGAGAAGCTGTTTGGCTTCGGGTGTAATGCGAACATGCAGACGGTCTTGCTGTGTCATGGTGCTCCTGGCGTTAGCAACTCACGTAAAAAGGGGACTTACTCGGTTCCTTCGACGGGTAGCCACGTCGCGCTCATCGGCGTCGTCGGTGCACTCTCTGGGGCGTCGTCTTCAGGGAAATGCACATCCAGGATCTGGACTTCGTCGAGTGCCTGGGTCACCTGCGGCATCGGATAGCGTGGTGTGGGCTCGGGAGCCCCGGCGGCCACTTCGGCCCTCGCAAAGTGCGCCGTCGGCGTCGCATCTTCCTTCAAGTCCTCCATCTTTGCGGCGTAGAGGGTGTGGTGCGCAGCTTCTCTTTCGGGTCCGGCGCGCCGCTTCGCAGCGTTCTGGTTGAGGTCTTGGAGCGTCTTGTCGACGCGCTCCATCTCCCGATAGAGCGCCCGATGGCGCACGACGATACAGACCAACGAACCGAGCAATAATGGGTAAAACGAGGCAGCCCACAGCCCCGCACTTGCAGGTGTGAGCATCGCAATCCCTACGAGGATCACCGAGAGCACGGCCCCGAGATAGAAGGGCCACAGGTCCTTGTGGGCGAGTAGGTTCTGAGAGATTCCATTCATCTTAACGACTCCGTGTCATGTCTTTGGCAGGCGTGGTCGCGTCCCGAATGGGCGTTGCGACCGGCCTGAGACGTCCTTGTTTTCCTTCGACGAGCCGCATCTCGACCACCGAGTTTGCGTGCGTCCGAAGGGGTTTGGCGGCGACAAACACCGCCAGATACGTGTCCGACTTCAAAATTTGATAGGTGCTTCCGCGCTTCTCGATGGGCTCGGAGAGGCGACCCCGCAGCATCTGGCCGCGGCCGAGTTCGACCGGCTCGAGCCCCGCCCTCTTCGCGTGGGACTCCAGAAGTGAGGCGCGCTCCCAGGCGCGAAGCTCGCGCAAAAAGCCCTTGCCGCTCGGGTCGATCTGTCGATGTGCGAGCACTGCTTTGCGGCGCGTCAACGCCTGCTGCACGCCTTTCGCGAACTCGCTTTCCGGATTGCACTCGGTCGTGAAGAGTTCGGATTGCGACAAGATGCGGTCGAGCGGAGTGGGCCCGGCGTAGTCTGCGAGCTTGATCGCGGAGTCCGGATCGACGGCCTCCAGGCGGTGCGTTCCGTCTGCGTGCGTGAGCACAAGTAGCGAGTCCTGCGCGGACTTGTGCGGCTTTTCGACCTCGGGGTCGAGGACATAGAACCGTCCATCAACGCCCTCGAGTATGGCACGCGACTCGTCCGTAAACCGGTCTTCGGTCCGGGCCGCTACCCGGTAAAGCCCATTGGATTTGGGCAGCCCGTCAAGTTCCCAGCGCCTTGAATCCTCAGTCTCACGCCACATCGCCTGAACGATATCGCCATGCCGGCCGAGTGCCTTCAGGCGCTCGTGGAAGTCCGGCTGTACGCGCCAAACGTCGTCGGTATCGCGCTCAGCAAGCCGCAATGTTTCCAGAAACTGGAGTCGTTCGGTGAGCGTTTCTTCGGAAAAGAGCTCGCTTTTTCGGGCTGTACGCCCGCGATGCACAAGAAAATCGCCGCTCGTTTTGTCTACGAGTTTGTGATCGGAAAGCTCCCGATCCCACTGCGTAAGACGGGTCGCGGTGAGCGACTGGCGGCGTGCGTGCTCGATTTCTTTGGGCGTCCGGGTCCCAAGATGCGCGGTCGCAACCTCTCGAGCGCGACGTCGGATTCCGTCGTGCAGATAGTGCGATTTGATGCGCAAGTCGACGCGTTTTCCGCTCGACTTGAGGTGCGATCCGCGCACGAGAAGATGGACATGGGGGTGATTCGTATTGTGATGCTCGACGGCAAGCCACTCCAGAGTTCCTTTGGCGAGACTGAGATCGGACTCCATGTGCTGGACGACTCCCCGTGTAAAGGTCTCCAGATTCATGCGCGCGCCATGCTCTGGAGAGAGCACAAAACGGAAATGATGATCGTCCTTCCCCCAGGAGATGACGGCATCTCTGCCATACGCCGAGGAGGGATCGCGTCCGAAAAAGCCCCTTTCATCGTCGCGGGTGGCGCCGTCCCGCACGAGATAATTCACATGAGATCTGAGC
>CAYFTY010000953.1:0-2230 GCA_964346045.1 uncultured Bradymonadales bacterium
GTGCCGGGCTCGATTATCACGCGCGGGTCTACAACGAGACCGTGCTCGGCAGACGCGAGAAGATGCAGGAAGGGATGCGGCGCGTACTCTCTGTGGTACTGCCGGGCGCCGGTCACCACCTCGCCGGCCGTGCGCCGCTCGGTGCGTTTGTGACCTTCGCTCTCGTGTTCGGCCTGATGCTCGCCGCAATGCCGCTTGGCATCGTTCGTCCCATGTATGAACTCGGGAGCGACAACTGGGGTGGACCGCAGACCTACGGAATGATCCTGATCGTAACGGCCGTCCTCATCATGCTCTACGCTGCCGCTCGCGACATTCCACCACTCAAGCACCGAGGGAAGCGGAAATGACTCGCAAACGACTTCCTTCTCCCATTCCCATCGATCGGAGCGAATCCGAGCTCGATCTCGTGCGCGAAAATCGCGAGATGGAACTCACCGAAGACGAGCTCGCCGACGCTCAGAAGAGAGGCTCGAATGGGGTCGGAGCCGTGGTGGTGCACCATACCGTGACCTTCCTTCAGGTCTTGATGGTGGTGGTGCTTGCGACGTGGGCCTATGTGACGTTCAGCGAATCGAGCTTTTTGACGAGTGCGGATCCCAATGAGCGCTCAGCGCTCGAGCCGTATGTCGTGAACGCACAGCTCCAGCGCGTCGAGGAGGCGCTCGAGGTCTACCGCGCCCTCGAGGAAACCTATCCTCCGACCTTGCAAACGCTGGTCGATCGAGGAATCCTCCAGCCCGACGACATCACGTATCCCGTCGGTGCAGAAATCTACAATTACCAACGCTTCGGAGATGGCTTCAAACTCTTCGCGCCGCCCCGCTACACGGCGACCGACGAGCGCGAATCCGAAGAAAGCCTCATATTCGACGAAGAATAATTTGAGCAATACTCGCAAGATCGAATTCGAAGAAGCTGACGCAGCGCACTATGTCTATGGACAGCGGGATGCTTTCCTGCGTCTCATCGAGAAGGCCCTGGACATCGAGATCGGAGCTCGTGGCAACGAAGTCACGCTCACGGGCGACGATGAATCCCTCGACACGGCCGAGATCGTGTTGCAGCAGCTCTACAATCTGGCGCGCAAAGGTTTCTCTCTGAGCGCCGCGGACGTCTCTCGCGCTGTGAACATTCTCGAGCGCGAACCCGAGACCGACCTCGCCGAGATTTTCCTCGACTCGGTCTTCGTCTCGGTGAAGAACCGCCATATTTCACCCAAAGGCATCAATCAGAAGCGCTATGTCGATGCGATTCGGCGCAATGATATCGTTTTTGGGGTGGGGCCCGCCGGTACCGGAAAGACCTTCCTGGCGATGGCAATGGCTCTCTCGGCGCTGCTCGACAAGCAGGTCAAACGCATCATTCTGACGCGCCCGGCGGTCGAAGCTGGCGAGAATCTCGGTTTTCTACCCGGGGATCTCGAAGAAAAGGTGAATCCATATCTCCGGCCGCTTCATGACGCGATCTTCGACATGGTCGAACGGGATCGGGCCGAGAGTCTGATGGAGCGAGGCGATATCGAAGTCGCACCTCTCGCGTTCATGCGCGGCCGCACGCTCAATGATGCTTTCGTGGTCCTCGACGAGGCACAGAATGCAACGACCGAGCAAATGAAGATGTTTCTGACGCGCCTCGGCTTCAACTCGAAAGCCGTGATCACTGGCGATGTCACTCAGATTGATTTGCCGCGCCATCAGAAGAGCGGCCTCGTCCAGGCGATCTCGATTCTAGGCGGAATCCGCGGCATCTCGGTGAGCCGTTTCACCGAAATAGATGTTGTCCGTCACCCGCTCGTGCAGAAGATCATTGTAGCGTACGACCGCGCGTCTAAAGAGGCGTGATCGCTGCAAGTGCGCATCGAATCGTGTATCATGCCGTTGGCGATGACGGTGATGCCCCCTGAGGGCCAGCATGGCAAAAACGAATCAAACCCCACGAAGCGTCTTTTCGAGGCTCGAGCGCACACGCGTCTCTGCGTTACAAAACGCGCTCGATAACTCGCTCGTACAGCTTGTTGCATTCGCGGCTTTCATCGTCGCGGTCGTCGTGCTCGTCACGTTTGACTTTGACGCCCGGTCGTCTCAGCTCGGCGAGCTAGAGGTGGGTCAGGTTGCGCGAAGTGACGTTACGTCGCCTCGAAGCTTCACGTTCGTCCAGACCGATGAATCGGCCAGCGCCAAACGGCGCGACCAGGCAGCCAGTGAAGTTCCGGTCGTCTACGACTGGC
>CAYFTY010000954.1:0-2224 GCA_964346045.1 uncultured Bradymonadales bacterium
GGCGACCGGCTTGATTTCCCCCGGCGATACGCCGTCAGCGACGACCGTGTCTGTTTGGGAAAAAACGCCTGCCCCAAAGTCGATTTCCATCCCGTCGGCTGCAGCGACGACGCCCGACTGATCCTCCGCCCCGCCCGACATTGCGATAGCGATGTCGCTGCTGCGGGTCGGCTGGTTTTCGTTGCTATTTGACGTATCGTCGGCGTCGATCAGGTACCAGCGACTATCGGCCCCCAGGCGGACCGCGTCGCCGGCATTGGGACAGAGGGCGCCAAGACGCTGGCTGAGTTTGTCGGGCGGAAGGGCGCGAAGGGAGAGCT
Source organism: uncultured Bradymonadales bacterium (assembly GCA_964346045.1). Classification (GTDB taxonomy): domain Bacteria; phylum Myxococcota_A; class Bradymonadia; order Bradymonadales; family Bradymonadaceae; genus CAYFTY01. The sequence goes on from CAYFTY010000954.1 coordinate 321, forward strand.
CCCGTGCTGGGGTGCGATCGCCACGCGCATCAAGAAGAACCTGACCGACGAGGCTTTCCTCGAGTCCCTTTGGCGGACGATGGTCGAGGCCGGCGACGCGCGATCGCAGCTCGTGCTGCTCAGCATCCTGAAGGACAGTCCGGAGCTCGTCGAACGGGCTACCCGAGACGAGATGAAGGTGTCCGCCGTCGTGCGCCAAGCGCTGAACGCTCTTCGAAACCCCAACGACACCGAATCGAAACGCGGGTTCGAGACCCGCGTCAACGAGCTCCTGGCTGTGAGGTACTTCGTCCCCGACAGCGTGGAGCCCCAACGCGAATCGCAGCGAAGGAGCAAGTAGCATGGAGATGTACGCAACAATCGCGGAGTTCCTCAAGGCGACCGGACCCTACGGCTTGGTGGCCGTCTTGGGGTGGGCGTTCTGGCGTGTGATCGAGAAGAAGGACAAGGAGGTGAAGGACCTCTACGAGAAGGTCGCTCAGATTTCCGAGGCGCAAACCATGGCAATCACCAAGGTGGAAGCGGCGTTGCTCGCGCTTCGGGAGGCCATCGAGGAGCTGCGTACGAACCGGACCGATCGGTGAGGCTCACCCTTATGGGACTGCCGATGATTCGCGCCATCACGAGTCTTGTGCGGGGCGCTTTCCTCTGGCGTCGCTACAACGAGTCCGTCTCGTGGCGCACACCGCTGGTCGAGGTTCCCGCGCTCCGTGACCGACGGAAGGCGCTCATCGCCAACGCCTTGAGTGTCGTCGACCTCGAAGCCGGCGACCCGGAGCGAAAGCCGCTGTTCGAGGAGCTGCTTGGTCCCGTGCAGGGACGCTGGGATCTCGGTCGCCCTTACAAGTACGTCAATCTCGGTGACGGCAAGTTCCGCACAGAAGGCGTCTCGACGTGCGGGCTTGTCGCCGAAGGGCTCCAGCGACGGGTCGGCCTCGACCTCGCAGCACTCTACGCCCCGTTCGTTCCGGGACACGCAGTCAGTCGAATGGTCCAGTTCGCCACGACGTGCAAAGCGTGGCGAGCGCCCGGACCCGACCGTCGCCCACGGCCAGGGGACTATCTGGTAGTGGGGCGCGGACTCGCCACGCATGTTCGCACCGTCATCGGCTGGGACGGGGACACCTGCATCTCGGTCGACGGCGGTCAGGTCGATCCCAAGCACGGGTTCCTGCAGTGCATTCGGGAGGCGCGGAACGAGTGGGCCAAGCTCGGTGGCGTGTGGCGAGAGCGCAACAAGCCCGTGGTCGGTTGGGCGAATGTCGACGCTCTTCGGTACCGCGAGGGGTCGATTCTGGTACCGGAGGGCTGGCCCGGATAAGGGGTATTCCGAATTCGCACTCCCGCCTTGCTATGCCCCACAACGAGAGCCTGTATGTCGCCACGCACCAACCAAGGAGGCGAACATGCAGGTTGCAGAGTTGATTGAGATTCTCGAGGGGATGGATCCGGACGCGGAGGTGCTCATTGGAAGCGCCCCGGCATGGCCATTCGAGTACTCCATCGCTGGCGTGACAACCCGCGAAGATGTTCTCGCCGAAACGGAAGGCGAGGACGACCCAGTCTACGAAGACAACAGGGGGCCAAGCGACGTCTTCCTGCTCGAGGGTGAGCAACTCCGGTATGGCTCGAAGCTCATGTGGAGCGCGGTTCGACGATAGACTGCAGTACATACCCACGCAGCCGGACGGACAACCCGCCCGGCTGCTCTCGTTCTGCGCCTCCAACAATCGACATCTCAAGTTCCAAATGACCTTGCCTGGTGCAAAACGCAGAGCCTGTATGTGCGGAGCAAAGCCCATCGAAGCAGCGCACAGCGGGCAGCCTGCCGAGGGGAACGTGTACCCGCGCAAAGGAGCAGAACCATGACGAGCGCAAGTGATACAAACGAAGATCTCGAGAAC
>CAYFTY010000955.1:0-2218 GCA_964346045.1 uncultured Bradymonadales bacterium
GTATCTGGAACACATCGCGTACAGCGCGTTCCAGATACCGAGTCACAGGGGCGGATCCATACATCGGCCGTCACCATCGCAGTGTTGCCCGAAGCTGATGACGTCGAAGTGGACGTGCGCAACGAAGATCTGAAAATCGATACGTACCGGGCGTCTGGCGCCGGCGGACAGCACGTCAACAAAACCGAATCGGCCATCCGCATCACGCATATTCCCTCTGGACTCGTCGTCACATGCCAGGATGAGAAATCGCAGCACAAGAATAAGACCAAGGCCCTCAAGGTCTTGAAGTCGCGGCTTCTCGAGCAGGAGCGGGCCGCCCAGCAATCCGAGCTGGCCGAAGAGCGTCGCGACCAGGTCGGCTCTGGCGATCGCTCTGAGCGAATCCGTACCTACAACTTTCCGCAGTCGCGCGTCACCGACCACCGCATCAATTTCACCTCCTATCAGCTCGACAAGATCATCGAGGGCGCGATCGACGAAGTCGTGGTGCCTCTTCGACAGAATGCCCAGGCCGAACTTCTTTCATGAGCCTGCAATCCTGCCCCTTCGCTCACTCGACGAGGTGCGAGAAGCCGTCCAGCAGGGCCACTACGTCATCGACTTTCAACGCCTCGCGCAGATTTTGGCCGAACGACTCTCTTGATCGACAAGATTCCCGACAGGTCGTAACCTCGGGGTGTTCATCTGCGTGAGGGTCGACTGTGTGTGCTGACTCAACAACCCGCGAAAAACCACTGCCTATGCGAGGTGCCGAGGTCGACGGTCGCTACGACGTGATCGAGGCGATCGGCGAGGGAGGATTCGGCTGGGTCTTCCAGGTCGAACACAAACTGCTCGGACAGCGCTTTGCGATGAAGATTCTTCATCCCGATATCGCGCAAGACCGCGATTGGATCTCGCGTTTTCGCGAAGAGGCCAAAGCCACCGGCCTGATCGGCCATGAGAGCATCGTCTTCGTCACCGATTTTGGGGCATGCCCGAAATACGGCTACTACTTCGTGATGGAGTATTTAGACGGGCAGACGTTGGGCGACTACCTGCTCAGACAAGATGACCGTCAGGCCGATCTGCGCCTGGTGCGACAATTTGCAACGACCGCTGCCGCCGCACTCGGAGCCGTCCACGAACTCGATATCGTGCACTGCGACCTCAAGCCGGGCAATGTCATGCTCATCAAACGCCGGGGTGGCTATCAATTCAAATTCCTGGACTTTGGAACCTCGACCATCGTGGCCAGCGCAGGCAAGTCCGATATGGTGTTCGGGACCCCCGCATACATGGCTCCCGAGCAGGCGACGGGACTCGCCGTCGATCATCGGGCCGACGTCTTCAGCGTGGCATGTATCCTCTACGAGATGATCGGCGGAAAAGAGCCCTGGTACACCGAGAACTGGAACGACGCGTTCCCCGAGATGCGCGAACGTTATCCGCCCGACGGTCTCGAGTATCTGCGCAGTGACGTGAGCGCCGATGTCGACGAGGTCATCCGCAAGGGTCTTGCGATGGGGCGCACAGAACGATGGCCCGACGTCGAATCGATGGTCGAGGCCCTGCTCGAGGTCCTGGAGATCGAGGAGTCTGACTTCGAGCCGCTCGATGATCCCTTCGATATGATTCGAGTCGATGACCAGTTTGCGCGTTCGCTGACTGCACCGAGGGTCAATGTTCCACGGGATGCCTCGTCGATGATCATCGAGCTCGGTGATATCGACCTCGAAGATAGCGAGGCCCGGGACGAGTCGGTACGCACCGAGATCAAAGTCGTCTATCGAACGGCCAATCGGCTGCGCCGCGAATGGCGACGTAACGTCATTGCCGGCGGCATGTTCTTGCCGGCCGAAGAGCGTCCAATGACGGGCGAAGGTGTGCGTCTCGTGCTCACTTACCTGCCGGGTCAAACGACGATTTCGCTCAACGCCAGGGTCGTCTCGCAACGTGATGATGCGGATGGGAACCCACTCGGCTTCGGGGTGCGTTTCGAAGACGATGAATCCAAAAAGTTCCGCAAGTTCATTCGGGATCTACAACTCGGGCTCGATCTCTCGCACGAGGATGTACTGCGTCGCGTCCGCGACTTTGATCCGGATGCCCCGCTTTCGGCGGGCGAGGCGTTCATTCTCTCACGTCTCGACGATCCGCTCCCCTTCGGTCGCATCCGCGCCATGTGTTCGGGACTTCCATTCGAGGTCGAGAGCTGTGTCGACGCAGTGCGGGG